>NZ_JAVDVA010000013.1:0-269166 GCF_031456635.1 Streptomyces sp. 3330 | reverse complement strand
CACCTCACCGGAACCTGACCCCTCGGGGTCCGACCAGGTGTCGTCCGGGGGTGCCGCACCCCCCCGCCCCCCCCCCCCCGCGTTGGGGGGGGGGGGGGGCCCGGGGGGGCCGGGGCCCAAGCCCGGGGCCGGCGCGCGCGGCCCGGGGGGGGGGCGGGGGGGGGGGGGGGGGGGGCGCCGGCCGGCGGGGGGGGGGGGGGCGGGCCGCCGGGCGGCGGCCGCGCGCCGCCCCCCGCCCGCCCCCCCCCCCCCCCCCGCCCGCCACCGCACCGTCCGTCGTCGCGGCCCGTGCCGCCGCGGGTGCCGCCCCTCTCGCCGGCCCCCGCCAGGCCGCGCCCCCGCCAGGCCGCCTCAGGCCGCCCGTCAGGCCGCCCGTTCGCGCGCGTGCAGGGCCGCCGCGACGACCGTCCGGGACTGGTGCTCGACCTGGTGCTCCAGGGGCACCCAGCGGGCACGGAAGCGGCAGGCGAAGGCGTCGCTCCAGGTCTCGACGAGCTGCTCCAGACGCGGGGCCGCGTGGTCGTCGCTCTCCTGGAGGACCCGCCACAGCATCGCGGCCGCCCGCAGGGGCAGCCGGCGGGCGAAGGCGTCCACGCTGCCGACGTACGCCATCGTCGTGTCGGCGGGAGGGGTGTCCGTCCAGTCCGCGGCGAGCCCCGGCACCAGCTCCAGCGCCCACTTGGCCGCCCGCAGCAGGGGCCCGTCGACGCCCTCCAGACGCGGCAGCGCCTCGACGAGCACCCGCTCCACCTCCGTGGTGTCCCGCAGCAGCCGCCGCGCCAGCCGCCGGATCGCCGCGGCCGGCGCGGGGTGCGGGGCGGGATCGTCCACCATGTCGCTCGCCCACATCGGCACCTCCACCACCGCGGTCAGACCGCCGTAGCGATGGGCGTGGTACCAGGTGCTGTGCCGTGCGTCGTCCGGCATGCTCGGGTACGCCGCCTCCGCCCCGGCGGCCGGCATCACATGCACCCCGGGCCCGGACGCGGGCCAGCCCGCCGCGTCGGACGCGCCCGTCTCCACCGGGATGTGCAACTGGGCCGCCGACTTCACGAACGGCTCGGCCAGACCCGGGATGTCCTTGGTCAGCTGCACCCAGCTGCCGCCCAGGTCGGTGCCGTGCAGCGTCACCTGGAGATAGGGCCGCAGCTCGTCGATGACCCGGGTCAGCGCGCGCGTCTCGGGAGGCAGCCGGTCCGGCGGCAGCACGGCGGGGGACCACTCCGGCTGCTCCGGACCGGCGGGCCGGAAGAAGCCGAGGTGGTACTCCAGCAGGCTGCGCGGCGCCGGGGTCACATGCAAGCTCGCGCCGTCGGGGTCCGCGCAGAGCAGGAAGTGCCAGGACGTGCCGTCCCGCAACTCCCGCTCCTGTACGACCCGTTCGGCGAGAGCCAGCAGCGTCGAGCCCCCGGTCGGCTCGTTGGCGTGGGCGCCCGCGACGACGAGCACGGCCCGCGGGGCGTGCCCGACGGACAGCAGGTGCAAGGGCCGGCCCGCACGGGAGACCCCCACCTGCCGCAGTGCGCACATTCCCGGCTGATACGCGGCCAACGCGCGGACATAGTAGGTCAGTTCGGTCACCGTGGGGTAGCGCTGCTCCGGCAGGAGACTCACCCCCGTATTCGTCCGCCCGGCCTTCGCATCCGCAGTACCCCACGGTCTCTGTGAACTGTCAAGAACGCCTCGGGGGAGGCTCCAGGGGGCGCTCGGATGCGCGCGCCGGCGGTGGGTACGACCGTCACCGTCCTCACTCCTCGTGCCCCCTCCCGGCTCCGGCCGGACCGGAGGGCGGGGCCGGGGGCCAGGGGACGTCGGCGAGGAGCGGGACGATCGTCTCCTCCTCGAAGTCGAGGTGGGCGTTCAACTCCCGCGACATGGCTTCCAGTTCCCGGCGGAAGCGCTCGGGATCGGCGGTCGCGACATCCGCCAGCAGGGCCACCAGGTCGTCCTGGATGCGGGCGACCGTGCGGTGTTCCTCGGTGAGCCGGGCGAAGGTGGCGGCCAGCGCGGGGTGGTGGCGGGCCATCGTGGGGAACACGTGCGCGTCCTCGCCGACGTGGTGGAACCGCAGCGCCTGACAGAACGCCAGGCAGCGCTGCCGGATCTGCAGCCCGAGGCCCGGAGCGGGCGGCTCACCGGGGCCCTCGTGGGCCGCCCGGGCCGCGAGATGGGCGTCGGCCTGCGCCGCCACCTGGCGCAGCTGACCGCGCAGCCAGGCGTGCACCTCCATGATCTTGTCGGCGAGGGTGCGGACCTCGCGGGGGCCCTCCCAGCCGTCGGGCTCGGCGGGCTCCAGCACGACGACCAGCGGGGAAGGCGTGGTTCCGTCCCGGCCGCCGCCGTGTCCGGGAAGGATCCGCAGGGCGTGCTCGACGAGTTCCGCGCGCCGGGCCCCCTCGGCGGGGACGGCGAGCGCCTGGAAGGTCTCCGCGCCGAGTTCCGCTCGCACCATGGGGTGGGCGAGCAGGTCGCGGTACCAGTCGGGATGGTCGGGGGCGCCGGGACCGGCCCCGAAGACCAGCAGGGAGGCGCCGTGGCGGACGTGGCCGAGCGGTGTGGTCCGCTCGCCCCCCGACGTGGCGCGGGTGGTCGTCAGCAGGAGCGGTTCCTCCCCTCGGAACCGCTCGTCGGCCTTCCCGCCGTCGGCGCGGGACGGCTCGGTGACGGATTCATCGAACGAGGTGGGCATACGGGTGGCTCTCTCCGGAGGTCACGGTGGGCGTGCGCACGGCGCGCGGCAGTGAGGCACCGGGCACGCGGCGCACGGCACGCGGGAACGTGCCGGGGAACGGAACGGGTGGGGGCGCACAGCGGAAGCGCGCTGCGGCGGCGCACCGGAGAAGGGCGTGCGGCCGACGCGCGTCGGAGCCGTGTCAGCCGAGGGGTGCGGAGTGTGTACGCATGGCGTGTCCCTCGAGGAAGGGTGTTCGCCCGACCGCCGGCCGGCCCACTGCTCTTTGGCCAGCGTCACGCGACACCGCCACCATTAGATGCACCCGACCGTCACCTGTCAACGCCGGAGATCACCACCGTCGGCCCTCCGCGGGGCATGCCGGAGTCACCCCCGGCACCCCCCGGACCGCCCGCGGGGCGCGCCGGGAGTCACCCCTCGCTTCCGAATCTCCAGCGGTCTCATTCCGCCTGCTCCAGCAGCGCCACCGGCAGCTGCTCGAAGAGGTCCGCCGCGCGCGCGTGGCCCGTGAACTCCCGTTCGGGCGCCAGGACGTCGGTCCACCGACCCGGGGGCAGCGCCAGCCGGGTCTCGCCCCAGCCGCCCGCCTCCGCCAGCCGCAGCGACAGCCGCGTCACGGCCGTGACGACCCGGCCGGAGCGGGCGAACGCCAGGCAGTGGGCCGCGGCCGGGCCCTCGGCGGGCAACGGCTCGTACCCCGCGGCGGCCCCGAAGACCTCCGGCCGCCGCCGGCGCAGCCGCAGCGCGGCCGCGGTCACCGTGGCCTTGGCGCCGGGATCCTCCGGCGGAAAGCTCACCGGGCGCCGGTTGTCCGGGTCCACCAGCGCCCGGTACTCGGCCTCCGCGCCCTGGTAGACGTCCGGCACCCCGGGCATCGTGAGCTGCACCAGCGCCGTGCCGAGCACGTTCGCGCGGATGTGCGGCTCCAGCGCCTCGCGCAGCGCGGTCACCCGCGCGCCCGGCGCCCCGCACGGCCCCGCCGCCACGAACGCGGCCACCGCCTCCTCGTACGGCGGCTCCTGCTCCGTCCAGCTGGTGTACAGGCCCGCCTCGCGCACATGCTTGAGCAGCGCCTCCTGGACCCGTTCCGGGGCCGCCGGGCCGAGTCCGAAGACCGTCTGCCAGGCCGCCCACGCCAGCTGCCCGTCCGGGACGGCCTCCCGCGCGGCCTCCCGCGCGCGGGAGACCTCGTCGAGGAGGTCCGCCCAGCGCCGCGGGCACTCGGTGAGCACGGCGAGCGCGGCCCGCACGTCCGCGCTGCGTTTGGTGTCGTGGGTCGTCACGACGGTCCCGGTGGCCGGCCAGTCGCGCTGCACGCGCGCGCAATAGGCGTGGAAGCCGTCCGGCGACACCCCCGGGGCGCCCGGGTCGCCGCCCACCTCGTTCGCCGCGGGCAGCGGCACGTACCGGTAGAACGCCGTGTCCTCGACCGACTTGGCGCGCAGCGCGGACGCCGTCTGGGCGAACCGCGCCCGGAAGTCCGCCCCGGCCGGCCCCTCCCCGCCGAGCAGCAGTCCGCGCACCACGTCCACCGCGCCCGCCTCCTCCGGCACGACGAACGCCTGCCGGGCCTCGGCGGCCGCCTCCTCGGTGACGACGGCGGCCGGGTCGCCCGAGGCGTACGGCCGGTAGACCTCCAGCCGCACGAGCAGCTCCACCAGCGCCGTCCGCAGCGCCCAGGGCGCCCGGTCGCGCAGCGCGGGGTCGGCCGACGCGGCGCACACCCGGGAGGCCGCCCGCGTCAGCCGGTCCGTCTCCGCCGCCAGTTCGTGGGTGAGCACCCCGTACGCCGCCCGGCGCACCGTCGCCGCCCAGTCGCCGCCCCGGTCCGTCTGCGGGGCCGCGAAGCGCCGGTAGCGGGTCACCAGCTCCCCGGCCCCCTCGGGGTCCGTGAAGAGGCCGTCGACGTGGCGCAGGGCGTCGTATCCGGTGGTGCCGGCCACCGGCCAGGAGTCCGGCAGCCGCTCCCCGTCGGCCAGGATCTTCTCGACGACCGTCCAGCGGCCGCCGCTCGCCGTGTGCAGCCGCTCCAGATAGGCGTCGGGGTCGGCGAGGCCGTCGGGGTGGTCCACGCGCAGCCCGTCGACGACGCCCTCGTGCAGCAGCCGCAGGATCGTGCCGTGGGTGGCCTCGAACACCTCCGGGTCCTCCACCCGCACCCCGATGAGCTCGGAGATGCTGAAGAAGCGCCGGTAGTTCAGCTCGGTGCGGGCCAGCCGCCACCACACCGGCCGGTACCACTGGGCGTCCAGCAGGTGCGGCAGGGGCAGCCCCTCGGTGCCCTCGCGCAGCGGCAGGACGTGGTCGTGGTAGCGCAGCACGCCGCCGTCCACCCGCAGGTCGGGCAGCTCCGTCCCGACGGGCCCGCCGAGCACCGGGACCAGCACCTGGCCGCCCTGCGCCTCCCAGTCGATGTCGAACCAGCGCGCGTACGGCGACTTCGGCCCCTCGCGCAGCACCTCCCACAGGGCGTGGTTGTGACGCGGGGCCATCGCCATGTGGTTCGGCACGATGTCCAGCACCAGCCCGAGCCCGTGCTCCCGGGCGGTGCGTGCCAGCTCCCGCAGCCCCTCCTCCCCGCCGAGCTCCGCACGCACGCGCGTGGGGTCCACGACGTCGTAGCCGTGCGGGGAGCCGGGCACGGCCTCCAGGACGGGGGACAGATGCAGGTGCGAGACGCCGAGCGAGGCCAGGTACGGCACGGCGGCCGTCGCGGCCCGGAACGGGAACTCGGGCTGGAGCTGCAACCGGTAGGTCGCCGTGGGCGGCACGGGAACGGAGGCGTCACGTCGCTCAGGGGTCATGACCACCTACGTACCCGCCCCGCCGCGTTTCCTGTCACACCTCCCCTCCGGGCGGGTCGCTCCCGTGCCTCTCAGCGACCGGTCAGGTCGGCCGCTGGAGCACCGTCATGCTCCGGTCGACCAGCGTCAGCCGGGCCCCGGCCTGCACCTTCGGCCCCGCGCCGGGCGCCAGGGCCTCCGGGTTCGCGGTGTCCACGACCACCTGCCACTGACGCCCGTGGTCGACCGGCACCACGAAGTCCAGCGGCTTGGCGGAGGCGTTGAACATCAGCAGGAAGGAGTCGTCGGTGATCCGTTCGCCGCGCGCGCCCGGCTCGGAGATCGCGTTGCCGTTGAGGAACACCGACAGCGCGGACGCCTGTGCCCGGTCCCAGTCCCGCGGCGCCATCTCCTTGCCCTCGGGAGTGAACCAGGCGATGTCCGACAGCTCGTCGTGCGTGCCCTCCACCGGCCGGCCGTGGAAGAAGCGGCGCCGCCGGAAGACGGGATGCTCCTTGCGCAGCCGCACCAGCGCGCGCGTGAAGTCCAGCAGCTCGCTGCCCTCCTCGGGCCACTGGACCCAGGCCAGCTCGCTGTCCTGGCAGTACGCGTTGTTGTTGCCGTGCTGGGTGCGCCCGAACTCGTCCCCGTGGCTGATCATGGGCACGCCCTGGGACAGCATCAGCGTGGCGAGGAAGTTCCGCATCTGCCGGCCCCGCAGTTCCAGGACGCCGGGATCATCGGTCGCGCCCTCCGCGCCGCAGTTCCAGGACCGGTTGTGGCTCTCGCCGTCCCGGTTGTCCTCCCCGTTGGCCTGGTTGTGCTTGTTGTTGTAGGACACCAGGTCGTGCAGGGTGAACCCGTCGTGGCAGGTCACGAAGTTGATGGAGGCCAGGGGACGCCGGCCGTCGTCCTGGTAGAGGTCGGAGGAGCCGGTCAGCCGGGAGGCGAACTCGCCGACCGCGCGCGGCTCGCCGCGCCACACGTCCCGCACGGTGTCGCGGTACTTGCCGTTCCACTCGGTCCACAGCGGCGGGAAGTTCCCCACCTGGTAGCCGCCCTCGCCCACGTCCCACGGCTCCGCGATCAGCTTCACCTGGGACACGACCGGGTCCTGCTGGACCAGGTCGAAGAACGACGACAGCCGGTCCACCTCGTGGAACTGACGGGCCAGGGTCGCCGCGAGGTCGAAACGGAAACCGTCGACGTGCATCTCCAGCACCCAGTACCGCAGCGAGTCCATGATCATCTGCAGGACGTGCGGGGACCGCATGAGCAGGGAGTTGCCGGTGCCCGTGGTGTCCATGTAGTAGCGGGGGTCGTCCGTCAGCCGGTAGTACGACTGGTTGTCGATGCCCCGGAAGGACAGCGTCGGGCCCAGGTGGTTGCCCTCGGCGGTGTGGTTGTAGACCACGTCGAGGATGACCTCGATCCCCGCCTCGTGCAGCGCCCGCACCGCCGACTTGAACTCCAGGACCTGCTGGCCGCGGTCGCCCCAGGAGGCGTACGCGTTGTGCGGGGCGAAGAATCCGATCGTGTTGTAGCCCCAGTAGTTGTTCAGACCCATGTCGACCAGCCGGTGGTCGTTCACGAACTGGTGCACCGGCATCAGCTCCAGGGCCGTCACCCCGAGCTCCGTCAGATGTTCGATGATCGCCGGATGCGCGAGGGCCGCGTAGGTCCCGCGCAGTTCCTCCGGCAGCCCCGGGTGGCGCATCGTCAGGCCCTTCACATGGGCCTCGTAGATCACCGTGTGGTGGTACTCGGTCCGCGGCCTGCGGTCGTCGCCCCAGTCGAAATAGGGGTTGACCACGACCGACGTCATCGTGTGGGGCGCCGAGTCGAGGTCGTTGCGCCGCTCGGGCGCGTCGAAGTGGTAGCCGTACACCTCCTCGCCCCAGCGGACCGCGCCGCTGATCGCCTTCGCGTAGGGGTCGAGCAGCAGCTTCGCCGAGTTGCAGCGCTGCCCGCGCGCGGGTTCGTAGGGGCCGTGCATCCGGAATCCGTACCGCTGCCCGGGCATGACGCCCGGCAGGTACGCGTGCCGGACGAACGCGTCGCTCTCGCGGAGTTCCACCGCCGTCTCCGAGCCGTCGTCGTGCAGCAGACACAGCTCTACTCGGTCCGCGGCCTCCGTGAAGACCGCGAAGTTCGTGCCGGCGCCGTCGTACGTGGCACCGAGGGGATACGCCTCTCCAGGCCAGACCTGCATGGACACGACTCTTTCAGGTGTGCCGCCCCGTCGGGGGCGCCTTGGGGCCGAGTCTCCAGGAAAGTGAGGGAACCACCTGTGACTTACGCCCCTCTTACCCGACGACCAGTGCACAGGGCGACAGGCGACACACGTCCTGTGCCGAACCAGTGGGGCAGACACGTACTCCCGGGCAACAGGGGGAGTAGGGGGAATTTGTGCGCACGACAGTGCGCCGCCACCTGGGCAAGGTGGTGGCGGGTACGGCCATCGCGGTGGCCGCGACGGCCGTGATGGTGGGGATCACTCTGCCGGGCACGGCGGGGGCGGACGACACAGGAGGCGGCAAGGACGGGCGGACCACCCGGCAGGCGGCCGGACAGCAGCAGGGCGACACCGCGGCGGCGGTACAGCCCGGCGTCGTCGAGGAGGCGCCCGCCGAGGGCGCCAAGGGCAAGGGCCGCGATCCGCTGACCGACGACGAGATCGCGCGCGTCGAGAAGATCGCGCTCGACCGGCAGCAGATCGCCGCCAGCGAGGACGTGGACGGCGACCGCGGCCCGCAGCGCCTCGGCGTGGACCTCGCCGAGCCCGCGGCCGGTGAGGTGGACGACCCCGGCGCGCCCCGGCGCGCGGTGGTGTCGTTCTACGACTACAAGGACGACACGCTCGTCACCGAGACCGTCAACCTCGACACCGGCAAGGTCGAGGACACCGGCACCCAGCACGGCGTCCAGCCGCCGCTGAGCGCCGCCGAGCAGAACGAGGCGGCGGCCCTGCTGATCGCCGACCCGCTCGGCGCGGGCCTGAAGGCCGACTTCAAGGACGCCACCGGCAAGGAGCTCAGCTCCCCGGACCAGCTCCAGATCGCCGCCATGATCTACCGGGCGGTACCGGGCGCCGAGCCCGCCGTCCTCGACCAATGCGGGGAACACCGCTGCGTCCGGCTGCTGCCGAAGGTCAAGAACGGCCCGTGGATCGACGCCCGGTCCCTGGTGATCGACCTCAGCACCCGCAAGGTCGCCCGGCTCACCGGCTGAATCCGTGGCAGGCCCACCGCCACGTCCGTTTTCCGACTTGCCTTCCGGAGCGGGAGGCAAAGGGAGTCATGTCCTCATGCGTGTTCCGAATCTGATGGGCGGCCTCCGGCCGCAGGGCACCGGCCGTGCCCGCAGGGGTGCGGCCGTCGGCCTCTGTGTGGCCGCGCTGGCCGCCGGCGCGGCCGCCGGAGCCGGTCCCGCCGCCGCCCAGCCGAAGGCGGCCCCCGCGGCCGCCGCCGACTGCAGCGCCGCCTACCGCATCGAACAGAAGCTCGCCACCGGCACGACCTGGCGCATGTGCTGGCGCTTCGAGGCCAAGTCCGGCCTGGTGCTGGAGAAGGTCTCCTACCAGCCGCCCGGCGAGGCCAAGCCGATCAGGGTCCTCAACAGCGCCAAGATCGCCCAGATCCACGTGCCGTACGACGACGGCAAGAACGAGTACAACGACATCACCGACTACAACTTCGGCTCGGGCCTGGTCAACATGGCTCCCGCCGAGTGCCCCGGCGGCACCATCAGGACGGTGAAGGTCCCGGAGTCCTTCTCGGACAACCCGAACGTCAAGGGCCTGTGCACCACGACCCGTTCGCGCGGTCACGCCTACCGCATGCAGTCCGACACCGGCAACAAGGTCTACCAGGCCCAGGGCAAGGACCTGCTGATCTACACCGTCAACAAGGTCGGCTGGTACGAGTACATCACCGAGTGGCGCTTCTCCGACGACGGCTCCGTCAACATGAACGTCGGCGCCACCGGCAGCCTCTCGCCGTTCGACTACGACGCCGGCGACGGCCGGGGCTGGCCGATAGGCAAGGGCGCCAAGTCCTACGCCACCAGCCACAGCCACAACGTCTTCTGGCGGCTCGACTTCGGCCTCGACGGCTCCTCGGCCACCAAGGTGGAGCAGTACGACTCGGTGGTGAGCCCGCCCGCGGGCGGCCAGCAGGGCCCGACCAACAAGACCACCCGCACGGCCGTCACCAAGGAACTCGCCGGCGACGCGCAGAACATGCGCTGGTGGCGGGTGGTCAGCGCGACCGGCAAGAACAAGGACGGTCACGCCCGCTCCTACGAGCTCGTCCCCGGCGCCACCACCACGTACTCCGGACGCCGGTTCACCCAGCACGACGTCTACTTCACCCAGTACAACCAGTGCGAGCAGTACGCCAGCAACAACGTCCGCGACTGCGGCAGCCCCCTGCACGGCACCTCCGTCGACAAGTGGGTGAACGGCCAGACCCTCACCCATCCCGTGACCTGGGTGAACGTGGGCTTCCACCACATCGCCCGGGACGAGGACCAGCAGCCCATGCCGGTCCACTGGCAGGGCTTCTCGCTCGTCCCCCGGGACGTCACCGCTATGAATCCGCTCACTCCGTCCGCGCTGGCCGGACAGAACGGACAGTCGAACAGCGGTAGTTGAGAAACGACCTGTCCATCCGGCTGCACCGCCCGCCGCTCCCGGAGTACCCTTCCTTGATCGTTGGGACGGGGATGCTCGGGGGAGCGGAAGGCGGTGCGCGGGTGGGCTCGGGAGGGCTGGAGCTGCCCCCTGGTGACGAGGGTCACGAGGGGGGCTCCGCAGACGTCCCGCCCGGCACGGTGTCCCTGGCCCGGCCGATGGAGACGAACGCCATCGGACCGGAGCTGGACTGGGACGCCGAGGCCTGGCGCGAGGTACGCACCCGCGCCCAGCGGGCCGGCCGGGCCTACATCTGGCTGAACCTCGTCGAACAGCGGCTGCGCGCCGTCGTGGCCGCCGTGCTGCGGCCCATCTACGAACCCGTCCACGGCGACGAGTGGGTGGTCGCCGCGGCCGGGCCGGCCGGCCAGGAGTGGGTGCAGCGCGCGGTCGCCGTACGCGAAGTCAGCCGCCGCAAGGGCTACTTGCTCGACCCGGCCGACGACAACGTCATCTCCTTCCTCACGCTGCCGCAGCTGCGCGAGCTGATGGTGCAGCACTGGCCCTGCTTCGAGCCGTACTTCGACGACCGCCGCGACGTCGAACTCGCCCTGGACGAGCTGGAGGTGACCCGCAACGTCGTCTCCCGCAACCGGGCCCTCTCCGAGGCCGTCCTGGGGCAGGCGGAGCGCGCCTCCGCGCGCCTGCTGGAGATGCTCGGCACCAGCGGCGACGTGCCCTCGGCACGCCGGCTGCGCGTCGACGCCGTCGAGGACCTCGTCGGCGACCGGTACGCGGACGTCGTCGCCGTCCACTCCGACCGGGTGCGGCTGCTGCGCCGGTTCCCCGCCGAGGACATCTTCGACGGCGCCCGCCGCCTCGACGCCATCGGCATCGGCCTCAACCTGCTCGTGCAGAACTTCTCCGGCCGCCGCCTGGTCCGCCTCGCCGAGGCCGGCGCCCGCGTCCGGCTGCTGTTCCTCAACCCGGCCTCCAGCGCCGTCAAGCGCCGCGAGCGCGAACTCGGCATGAAGCGCGGCGAGTTGAGCCGGTCGGTGGAGATGAACATCCTGCACATGCGCCGGGTCCGCGCCCGGCTGCGCGACCCGGGCGCCTTCCAGATCCAGGTGTACGACGAGACGCCCCGCTTCACCGCCTACCTGGTCGACGGCGACGGCACCGACGGCATCGCGGTCGTCCAGTCCTACCTGCGGCGGATGCGCGGCATGGAGGCGCCGGTCCTGGTCCTCCGCAACGGCAACCGGATGGTCAAGTCGGGCGAGACGGACGACGGTGGACTTTTCGCTGCATACCGCGAGGAGTTCGAGCTGGCCTGGGCCGACTCGCGGCCCGTGTCCTGAATCAGCCGTTTCGGCCGGCCGGCAAGCGGAACGCGATCCTCTGATTGTCAGTGGTGCATGCGAGGGTGGAGCCCACTGGGGGAAAGCACCACCGAGAAGGGGGGCCACCATGGCCTGGTACCGGGAGCTGCTTGTCGGCTTCGACCTGGAGACGACCGGGACGGACCCGCGCGAGGCGCGCATCGTCACGGCAGCCGTGATCGAGGTCAGGGACGGGCAGGTCCTGGGACACCGCGAATGGCTCGCGGACCCGGGCGTGGAGATACCGGCGGACGCCGTCGCGGTCCACGGGATCAGCAACGAACGGGCCACCGGCGAAGGCGCCCCCGCCGACCGGGTCGCGGACGCGATCGCCGACGTCCTCGCGGGCTACTGGCGCACCGGGGTCCCGGTCGTCGCCTACAACGCCGCCTTCGACCTGACCCTGCTCTCCGCCGAACTGCGCCGCCACGGCCTGCCCTCGCTGCGCGACCGCCTGGGCGGTCTGGACCCGGCGCCGGTCGTCGACCCGTACACCATCGACCGCTCGGTCGACCGCTACCGGCGCGGCAAGCGCAACCTCGAGGCGGTCTGCGCCGAGTACGGCGTCCTCCTGGACTCCGCGCACGACGCCTCGGCCGACGCCCTCGCGGCGGCCCGCCTCGCCCGCGCGATAGCCGGCCGCCACCCCAAGGTCGCGGCCCTCGGCCCGGCGGAGCTGCACCGCCGCCAGATCGAGTGGTACGCCGAGTGGGCGGCGGACTTCCAGAGCTTCCTGCGCCGCAAGGGGGACGTGGACGCGGTGATCGACGGGGCCTGGCCGGTCCGGGAGCCGGCGGAGAAGCCCGCCTGACGCTCCCGCGACCGACCCTCTGCGCCGGCCGCCTTCACCGCCTGCCTTCACCGGCTGTCCGCGGCGGCCGCTTCCACCGCCCGCCCCGTGTCCGGCGACCGTCTTCGCCGGCGGCCTTCACCGGCTGTCTTCAGCGACCGTCTTCGGCGGCCGCCCGCACCGGCTGCCGGGCGGAGGGCGCGTCGGGGTCCCGTGCGGTCCGGGCGGCGGCCCGCCACGCCCGCAGCGCCCGGATCAGAACGGATACCACCGGACCGCCTCGTCTCCGTCCCGCAGTGACGCCACCCGGCGCCGGAACTCCGCCAGCGCCTTCGGGTCGGCCGGGGCGTGCTGGGCGACCCAGGCGCAGCTCGCGGTCTCGCGCGCCCCGCGCAGGACCGCGCAGCCCGCCCACTCCCGTACGTCCCAGCCGTAGGCCTCGGTGAAGGAGTCGTAGGCCTCGGCGGGCAGCCCGTACCGGTCGCGGGAGAGCGCCATGACCACCAGGTCGTGCTCGCGCAGATCGGCCGAGACGGTCTCCAGGTCGACCAGGACAGGGCCGTCGGGCCCGATGTGCACATTGCGGGGCAGCGCGTCGCCGTGGATCGGGCCGGGCGGCAGCTGCGGGGTGAGCGCGGCGGAGGCCGCGGCGAAGCCGTCACGGCGCTCGCGCAGATACGCCGCGTCCGCCGGGTCGATCGCGTCGCCCGCGAGCCGCAGCCAGCGCTCGACGCCCGACAGCAGATCCCGCGCGGGCAGGCCGAAGCCGGGGGCGGGCAGGGCGTGCACCAGACGCAGCAGTTCGGCCAGATCCCGTGGCTCGGCGGGACGCACGGGGTCGGGCAGCCGGTGCCACAGGGTCACCGGGTGGCCCTCGACCAGCAGCGGCTCCGGCTCGGCGGCCCGCACCGCCGGGACGCCCGCCCCGGCCAGCCAGGCGGCGACCTCCAGCTCGCGCCGGGCCCGGCCGAGGAGTTCGGCGTCCCGCCCCACCTTCACCACCAGGTCACCGGCGGCGAAGACCGCGTTCTCGCCCAGGGCGAGGAGCCGCGCGTCCGCCACCGGGCCCGGCAGGACGCCCGCCGCGGCGAGTACGTCCCGCGCCCCTGCCTCGTCCATCGTCCGCCTCCGTGTGATGCGCCGCCCGATCCTGCCGGACGGCGTCGGGATCCGGCCATCCGACGGCCAGTGTCGCATCAGCGCAGATCGGACGGTGCGCAAGGTCCCTTGACGGGGTACAGCACCTTCACGACCATGGCGGAGCCCGTCAGAGCCGCGGGAAGGGGGGCCGGTCCGTGTCGTCGGCGACCGAGAGCAGACCGACCGTGCGCAGCGCCTCCGGCACCGGCCCGCCGCGCGGCGCCGCGGGCCACGGCGCGTGGTTCCTCGTCCTCCCCGCCCTGATCCCCGTCCTGGCCCTGAGCGTCGGCCCGTTGCTGTACGGGATCCTGCTGGCGTTCACCGACGCCCAGTCGGGCCGCACCACGCCCACCCGGTGGATCGGCGTCCTCAACTTCTCGGACCTGCTGCACGACACGCTGTTCTGGGAGTCGTTCCGGATCGGCCTGCTCTGGGCGGTCGGGGTGACCGTCCCGCAGTTCCTGCTCGCCCTCGGCCTCGCCCTGCTCCTCAACGAGGACCTGCGGCTGCGCTGGCTGGCCCGCGCCCTCGCGATCATCCCCTGGGCGATGCCCGAGGTCGTCGTCGGCGTCATGTGGCGGCTCGTCTACAACCCGGACGCCGGCATCCTCAACGAGACCCTGCGCGACCTGGGACCGGGCGACGGGCGGGACTGGCTCAGCGGACTGGCGACCGCCCTGCCCGCGGTGATCGTCGTGGGCGTGTGGGCGGGCATGCCGCAGACCACGGTCGCCCTGCTCGCCGGGCTCCAGAACACCCCGCGGGAACTGCACGAGGCGGCCGCGGTGGACGGCGCGGGCGCCTGGCGCCGTTTCCGGACGGTCACCTGGCCGGCCCTGCGGCCCATCGCCCTCGCCGTCACGGCCCTCAACTTCATCTGGAACTTCAACTCCTTCGCCCTGGTCTACGTGCTGACCAACGGCGGACCCGGCGGCCGCACCCGGCTCCCCATGCTCTTCGCCTACGAAGAGGCCTTCCGCTACGGCCAGTTCGGCTACGCGGCGGCGATGGGCTGTGTGATGGTCGCGGTGATCTCGGTGTTCCTGGCCCTGTTCCTGGTGGCCCGGATCAGGGGAGGCGACGACGCGTGAGAACCCGCCCCGCGGCCCGGGCCGGCCGGGCCGCCCAGTACACGGCCCTGTGCGGCTACCTCGTCTTCCTCGCCTTCCCCTTCTTCTGGCTGCTCTCCGTCGCCTTCAAGCCCGCGCGTGAACTGGGCAGCCTGCATCCCACCTGGATCCCGCGGCACCCCACCCTCGCCAACTTCCGCCAGGCGTTCGACGAACAGCCCCTGCTGCACGCCGCGTTCAACTCCCTGACGGCCGCGGTGAGCGCCGCCGTGATCGCCGTGGCCCTCGCCACCCCGACGGCGTACGTCATGGCCCGCCGGCGCACCCGGCTCGCGCGGGCCGCGTCCGCGTGGGTGGTGGTCAGCCAGGCCTTCCCGTTCGTGCTGGTGATCATCCCGCTGTTCCTGGTCCTGAAGAACCTGCGACTGATCGACTCCGTGCCGGGGCTGGTGACGGTGTACGTGGTGTGGGCGCTGCCCTTCGCGCTGTGGATGCTCGTCGGATACGTCCGGGCCGTCCCCGTCGAGCTGGAGGAGGCGGCCGCGATCGACGGCGCCGGGCGGCTGCGGACCCTGGTCTCGGTGACGGCTCCGCTGCTGGCTCCCGGCATCGTGGCGACGGGGCTGTTCGCGTTCATCACGGCCTGGAACGAGTTCTTCTTCGCGCTGGTGCTGCTGAAGACCCCGCAGAAGCAGACCCTGCCGGTCGTCCTGACCCACTTCATCGGCACCGAGGGCGTCGCCGACCTCGGCCCCCTGGCCGCCGCCGCCTTCCTCGCCACCCTCCCCTCGCTGGTCGTCTTCGCGATCGTCCAGCGCCGGATCACGGGCGGCATGCTCGCCGGGGCGGTGAAGAGCTGATGCGGACCGGAGCGCTGATCGTGGCCGTCCTGCTGCTCCTCTCGGGCTGCACCGCCGGCGACGGGGACGACGAGGGGCCCGTCACCCTCCGTTTCCAGTCCCTGGCCTGGCAGGAGGAGTCCGTCCGGGCCAACAAGGACCTGGTGAAGGAGTGGAACGCGACCCACTCCCACGTCAAGGTCGAGTACGTGCAGGGGAGTTGGTCGAGCGTCCACGACCAGCTGCTCACGTCCTTCGAGGGCGGCGAGGCCCCCGACATCATCCACGACGCCTCCGACGACCTCGCCGACTTCGCCTACGGCGGCTACCTCGCCGACCTGACCGGGCTGCTGCCCGCCCGCCTGGTGTCGGACATCCCGCGGCGCAGCTGGGAGACGACGACCTTCGGCGACGGCGTCTACGGCGTGCCGTTCCTCCAGGAACCGCGCGTCCTCGTCGCCGACGCGCACTGGCTGAAGCGCTCCGGCGTACGGATCCCGACGCCCGAACACCCCTGGGGCTGGGCGGAGTTCCGGCAGATCACGGAGCAGCTCAGCGGCGACGGCACGTACGGTGTGGCCTGGCCGCTGAAGGAACCCGTCTCCGCCACCCTCAACCTCTCCCTCTCGGCGGGCGGACAGCTCTTCCACCGGGGAGCGGACGGAAAGGTCACCGTCCGCTTCGGGGCCGGCGACGAGGTCGTACCGCGCACCATCCACGACCAGGTCGGCGCCGACCACAGCGCCTCGCCGACGACTCTGGGCAGCGGTGGCTCGGACACCCTGCCGGGGTTCTTCGGCGGCCGGTACGCGATGGTCCCGCTCGGCTTCTCCTACCGCCAGCAGATCGTGCAGCAGGCGCCCGAGGGGTTCGACTGGCAGGTGCTGCCCGCGCCGGCGGGCGCCGACGGACTCGCCCAGGGGGTCAGCCCGCAGACGCTGTCCGTGGCCGAGGACAGCCCGCACAAGAGGGAGGCGGCCGCGTTCATCGACTTCCTGCTCCGGCCGAGGAACATGGTCCGCCTCGCGCTGGGCGACTGGATGCTGCCGACCGGCACCCAGGCCCTCGCCGACCCCGCCCTGCACACGGCGAAGGACGGCTGGGCGACCGGCACCGCCCTCGCCGAGCATCTGCGCCCGGCGCCCGCCCAGTCCGTCCGGGGCTACGCCGAGTGGAAGGACAAGGTCGCCACCCCCGCGTTCCAGGAGTACTACAGCGGGGCGATCGGCCTCGGTGAACTGCGCGAGCGGCTCGAGAAGGACGGCAACCTGGTGCTGGCGCGCTACCAGCGGTGAACGGCCGGTCCAGTAACCGGCGGGGCCGGTGATCAGCCGCCCAGGGGCGCCGTGAGGCCGTGGGCCGCGCGCCGGGACCCCGCTCCGCGATCTTGACCAGCAGTGCCGGCACGGCCGTCCACGACCTTGATCGGCCGCGTCCCCGGCGAGCCGTCGCCCGCCCCGGCGTCGGCCCGGGGAACGTCACGGCCGCGTGGCCGTGCGGATCGGTGCGGCGAGGGCGACGGAGCGGCTGCGCGCGGGCCGGCCCGGTCGCGGCCGATTTCACCTGGTTCCACGGGCCGCGCACTCGCGCGCAGGGCGCCGCCACGGCGATCCGGCTCGCCACGCTGTCCGACGGCGGCCCGAGCGGCGCGTTCTTCGAGGACGACGGAGTCATCCCCCGGTGACCCGGGAGCGACGCGGCCGGGTGCCGTGACGGACGGCCGCGACCGCCGCCACCTCCACGGCCCTCCCCGCGGCCCGCGAGCCTCCGCCGCCTCACGCCACGCCACCCGCGTGCCGCCGTCACGCCACGCCCTCCGGCCCGCGACCCTGCCCGACGCGTCGACGGGTCCACCGTGCGGTGGTGGGCGTGGTGGGCGTGGTGGGCGTGGTGGGGCGGGTGGACCGACCGCGTCATTCAGGTTGCACGAGACGTATCGTCTCGTCTACGGTCGACGGTATGACCAGTCGCCCCGCCCATGTCGCCATGTTCTCCATCGCCGCCCACGGGCACGTGAACCCGAGCCTCGAGGTGATCCGCGAGCTCGTCGCGCGCGGTCACCGGGTGACGTACGCGATTCCACCCGCCTTCGCCGAGAAGGTCGCCGACGCCGGCGCCGAGGTCAAGCCGTGGCACTCGACGCTGCCCGGGCCCGACGACGACCCCTCCGCCTGGGGGAGCACCCTCCTCGACAACGTCGAGCCCTTCCTGGCCGACGCGATCCAGGCCCTGCCCCAGCTGATCGAGGCGTACGACGGGGACGAGCCGGACCTGGTGCTGCACGACATCACCGCCTACCCGGCCCGCGTCCTCGCCCACCGCTGGGGCGTGCCGGCGATCTCCCTCTCGCCCAACCTGGTGGCCTGGGAGGGGTACGAGGAGGAGGTCGCCGAACCGATGTGGGCGGAACCGCGGGAAACGGAGCGCGGAAAGGCTTACTACGCCCGGTTCCACGCCTGGCTCGAAGAGAACGGGATCACCCTGCATCCCGACTCCTTCGCCGGCCGCCCGGCCCGCTCCCTCGTGCTGATCCCCAGAGCGCTCCAGCCGCACGCCGACCGGGTCGACGAAAGCGTGTACACGTTCGTCGGCGCGTGCCAGGGAGACCGGGCCGCGGAGGGCGACTGGACACGCCCCGGACGGGCGGAGAAGGTCGTCCTCGTCTCCCTGGGCTCGACCTTCACCGACCGGCCGGACTTCTACCGGGAGTGCGTGCGGGCCTTCGGCGACCTGCCGGGCTGGCACCTCGTGCTCCAGATCGGCAGGCACGTCGACCCGGCCGCGCTGGGCGCCGTACCGGACAACGTCGACGTGCGTGCCTGGGTACCGCAGTTGGCCGTCCTGAGGCAGGCCGACCTGTTCGTCACGCACGCCGGCGCGGGCGGCAGCCAGGAGGGTCTGGCCACGGCCACGCCGATGATCGCCGTACCGCAGGCCGTCGACCAGTTCGGCAACGCGGACATGCTCCAGGGGCTCGGTGTGGCCCGGCGGATCGCCACGCCCGAGGCGACGGCCGAGACCCTGCGCGAAGCCGCCCTCTCGCTGGTCGGCGACCCGGAGGTGGCCCGTCGGCTCAAGGCGATCCAGGCCGAGATGGCGGACGAGGGCGGCACCCGCCGCGCGGCGGACCTCATCGAGGCGGAGCTGACGAGGGGACGGCCCTGAACGTCCGTTCCGGAACAGCCGCGTCCGCGTCCGGGGGTGACTCGGGCGGTGCGCCGGAACCGGGTGCGACCGAACCGGACGCGGCCCGACCCGGCGTGATCGAGCAGGTCCGCGCCCGAACCAGACAGGTGTGAGGGCCCGTTGGCTCCCCCGGGAGGTCAACGGGCCCTCGCTTCATGCCGCTTCAGCGTGCTGCGGGCGGCATCAGACCCGCAGGGGCTCGCCCTCGTCGTCCCGCGTCACCGGCGCGATCGCCTCGGGCGACTCGTCGTGCGTGAGGTCGGGCAGCCAGTGCAGCCACTTCGGCAGGTACCAGTTGCGCTCGCCCAGCAGCGCCATCACGGCCGGGAGCAGCACACCCCGGATGATCGTCGCGTCGATCAGCACCGCGGCCGCCAGGCCCACGCCCATCTGCTTCATGGACTGCATGGACAGCGTTCCGAAGATCGCGAACACGGCGACCATGATGACCGCGGCGCTGGTGACGACACCGGCCGTGGTGACCACGCCGTGCTCGATGGCCTCGTTCGTCGAACGGCCCCGCATCCGCGCCTCACGGATCCGCGAGACGACGAACACGTGGTAGTCCATCGACAGGCCGAACAGGATCACGAAGAGGAACAGCGGCAGCCAGGTGATGATGGCGCCGACGCCCTCCGCGCCCACCAGCGACGCGCCCCAGCCGTGCTGGAAGACGGCGACCAGGATGCCGTAGGCGGCCCCGACCGACAGCAGGTTGAGCACGATCGAGGTGATCGCGACCGTCAGCGAGCGGAACGACAGCAGCATCAGCAGGAAGGCGAAGACCACGACGAACGCGAAGACGGGAGCGACGGCTCCGGCCAGCTGGTCGTTGAAGTCCTTGGAGCCGGCCACCTGCCCGGTGATCGGCGCCTGGAGGCCGTCGACCTTGCCGAGCGTCGCGGGCCGCACCTCGTCGCGCAGCTTGTCCAGGCTCTCGCCCGCCTTGTCCAGGTCGGAGCCGCCGACCAGCGGGACGTACACGTACGCGATGTTCTGCGCGTCGTGCAGCTTGATCTCCACAGGGCCGCGGGAGGCGCCCGAGCTGACCGCCCGCTCCTTGAACTGCTCGAGCGCGGTCTTCACCTCGGCGGCGTTGATGTCGTCCGCCTTGACGATCACCTCGGCCGGTTCGGAGCCGCCCGGGAAGGCGTCGTTGACCCGGTTGTAGGTCTGCACGATGGGCAGCGAGTCGCCGAACTCCTGGTCCAGGGTGAGGTTCTGGGTCTTCATGCCGACGGCGGGGGCGGCGATCGCGAGCAGCGCGCCGGCCGCCACGACCAGCGACACACCCGGCTTGGCGAGGACGACCTTGAGCACC
Source organism: Streptomyces sp. 3330 (assembly GCF_031456635.1). Classification (NCBI taxonomy): domain Bacteria; kingdom Bacillati; phylum Actinomycetota; class Actinomycetes; order Kitasatosporales; family Streptomycetaceae; genus Streptomyces; species Streptomyces sp. 3330. Next base: position 249,330 of record NZ_JAVDVA010000013.1, on the reverse strand, counting down.
GCGCTCCAGAACCGGCTGCCCTCGGCGGCCCGCCGGCCGTTGCCGTTCCTGCGGCGCTTTTCCGGGTGCAGGAACGGGATCCGGCCCTTCTCCACCCGGTGGCCGAGCAGCGACAGCAGCGCGGGCAGCACGGTGACCGAACCGACCATGGCGACGGCGACCACCATCAGGGAGGCCAGGCCCATCGCCTCGAACGTCGCGAGCCCGGTGAACAGCATGCCCGCCATCGCCACGCACACGGTGACACCGGAGACGATCACGGCGCGGCCGCTGGTCGCCGCGGCGATCCTGAGAGCGGTTTCCGGATCACGTCCGGCGGCCCGCTCCTCGCGCTCCCGGCGGAGGTAGAACAGGCAGTAGTCGACGCCGACGGCCAGACCGACCAGGAGCATCACGGAGCTCGCCGTGTCGTCCATCGGCTGGAAGTGGCTGACGATGCTCATCAGGCCCATCGTCGCCATGATCGCGGTGACGGCGAGCGCCACCGGCAGCAGCGCCGCCACCAGCGCGCCGAACGCGATCAGCAGGATGCCCAGGGCCACCGGCACGGCGGAGTACTCGGCCTGCTGGAAGTCGTCGCCGAACGCGTCGTCGAACGTCTTCATCATGCTGGCGCCGCCGATCTCCTCGATCCGCACCGAGGAGTGGTCCTTGCGGACGCCCTCGACGGCGTCGAGGACCGGCTCGACCCGCTCGCCCGCGGTGTCGGAGTCGCCGCGCATGTCGAACTGCACGAGCGCGCTGCGGCCGTCCTCGGAGATCGTGTCCGAGTCGTACGGCGAGGTCACGTCGGTGACCTTGCCGGTCTTGTCCACGGCCGAGACGACCGCGGCGACGGCGGCCTTGAACTCCGGGTCCGTGGCCTTGACGGAGCCGTCCTTCGACTGGATGAGGACCGTCTCGCTGGCCGGTTCCTCGATGCCGGCGTCCTCGATGATGCGGGCGGCCGTGTGGGTCTCGCCCCCGAGCTGGTCGCTCTCCTTGACCTCGACCGTGCCCGCCGCCGAGCCGATCCCCATGGCCAGGACGACGAACAGCACCCAGATGCCCACGGCGGCCCATCGGTGCCGGGCGCTCCAGCCGCCTGCCCGCGCGGCGATGCCCCGCACCCGTATTTCTCCGTTCCCCATGACGGGCCTGCCCTCTTGTGATGCGGTGGAGGCCCCCTGCCGCCACCTTCCGATTCGAAGGTATGGGTCGGATAAAGCCATCTCGTCGTGCTGCCCGGTGAGGTGCCGGACACCCGACTCCTCCCGTCGGACCCCGCCGTCTCACCGCTGGGGAGGACAGGAGCCCCCTACATCTATCCGGGGATCTAGGGGATGACGATCAGGGTGCGGGCCGGTGGGCAGGCTCGGGGGGGGAGGGGCGGTCGAGGGGCCGGTCTGCCGGTGGACGGGGGCGGTGAGCGGCTGGTGGACGCGGGTGGCGGGCGGCCGGGCCGCCGGTGGGAGTCGGTGGCGCGCGTCCGACGGGCGGTTCGAGGGTCAAGGTCGCACTGGTGATTACGAAAGTTTGTTGAACAAGTCACGAGCCTGTGGAGATGTCCGGCAGACCTTGCTCCGCATCCCGCCGATCGGCGAGAGTTTCGCCCGACGCTCCACCCCGGCCGCGGCCGTCGTGCCCACCCCCACGGGGCACGACGGCCGCTTAAGGTGAGCGGATGACGACGACGTACGCGGCACTCCTGCGCGGCATCAACGTGGGCGGCAGCAGGAAGGTCCCGATGGCCGAACTGCGCGCCCTGCTGGAGGGGCTCGGCCTCGGGGACGTCCGCACCCACCTCCAGAGCGGCCAGGCCGTCTTCTCCTCCGCCCACGGGGACGAGGAGAGCCTCGCCGCCGAGCTCGCGGCGGCGATCGAGAAACACTTCGGCTTCGCCGTGGGTGTGATCGTCCGCGACCACACGTATCTGAAAGCGGTTGCCGACGCCTGCCCGTTCCCGGCCGCGGAGCTGGAGGCCAAGCAACTCCACGCCACGTATTTCTCCACCCGCGTCGACGAGGAGCGCTACGCCGGGATCGACCGGGCCGCCCACCTGCCCGAGGAGTTCCGCCTCGGCGACCGTGTCCTGTACCTGTACGCCCCCGACGGACTCGGCCGGTCCAAGCTCGCCGAGCAACTGTCCAAGCCGCGGCTGAACAAGGGGCTCATCGCCACCACCCGGAACTGGAACACCGTCGTCAAACTGGTGGAGATGACGCGAGCGTGACCGTACGCGCGCCGAGGAAGGGCGCCCTCGAGAGGATCTCGCGAGGCACCGTGAGCCGCGGATCGGCGTAGAGCCGACGGGCCTCCTCGCCGGTGCCCGCGGCGGCCGCGGCGTTCACGAGGGCCGGCTCGTCCGCGGTGGGCGGACGGTGTTTCCACGCCCTCGCCATCCCTCAGACATCCCGGGGAAGCGTTTTCGTGCCGTCACGGGCGGCGAGGTCCAGGACCACGCCGGTGAGGACGAGCGGCAGACCCGGAGAACGGGATCGACCCACACCCCGAACGTCGCCGGGTCCGCCGTCCCCGCCCGGCAGGCCCGCCACGCCTGCCCGGAGACCGGGAAACGGTTCCGCGGCACGTCCGACGGGTCGAAGGGCACGTCGTGGAAGGCTGCGGCCACCTGTGCGCCGGCCGGCCGCCACGTACCGTCCGCGAGGCGGTACTCGGTGACCCGGTGATCGTCGTGCAAGCCCTCGACGAAGCAGGTCGCGTACCCGCCCCTGATCCGGGACGGCGTCCCGGTCGCCCGCGGCAGAGAGCACAGCAGCAGTGAGAAGTCCCGGCACGTCCCGACGAACCGCTCGTCGGAGGAACGCCGCCGGGTGAGCGGGGCGTCCCTGCGCGCCCGCAGGATCCGCAGGAGCGCGGTCACGTACCGGGATTCGGCGCCGTGGTGCAGCCGCTCCTCGGGAATCGCGTACCCGATCCGTTCCCCCTCCAGCCGATGCACCATCAGATTCCTGACAAGGAGCATGAGTTCGCGAGGATCGCGGGGCAGGTCGGAGACGTCCAGGCCGCCCGGGTCGCTGTACGGCGTCTGCCGCGGGAAGAGGTCGTCCGTGCCCCGGACCCTCGGCCCTGCCCCAGGGACGAGGTCAACCCGGAGCGGGTCCTCGCCCGTCCTCGACGCCGCGTACACACGCCTGTGCGAGGCTCCTCCCATGCGGTACATCATCATCGGGGCAGGGGCGATCGGCGGCACCGTCGGCGGACGCCTGGCGCAGGCCGGGCACGAGGTCGTGCTCGTCGCACGCGGCGCCCACCGGGCGGCGCTCACGGAGGGCGGACTGCGGCTCAGAGTTCCGCAGGGCGAGCTGACGTACCGGCTCCCCGTCGTCGGCGGACCGGACGCGCTCGGCCCGCTGCGCGCCGACGACGTCCTGTTCCTGGCCGTCAAGACGCAGGACACCGAGGCGGCACTCCAGGTGTGGGGCCCGGCGCCGGTCGAGGGCGGCGGCACGGCCGCCGAGCGGCTGCCCCTGGTCTGCGCGCAGAACGGGGTGGAGAGCCCGCGCCTCGCGCTGCGCCGCTTCCGGCACGTCTACGGCGTCTGCGTCTGGCTGCCCGCCACTCATGTCGAGCCGGGTCTCGTCTCCGCCGCCGGCGCCCCGCTCACCGGCATCCTCCACCTCGGCCGCTACCCGCACGGCACCGACGACACGGCCCGCGGTATCGCCGCCGACCTGGAACAGGCGTACTTCGAGGCGCCGGTCGTACCCGACGTCTCCCGCTGGCAGTACGCGAAGCTGCTCTCCAACCTCGGAAACGCCCTGGAAGCGGTGAGCGGACCGGTGGCCGACCCCGAGGCAGAGGCGCTGTACGCGAGGGTGCGGGCCGAGGGCGAGGCCGTGCTGCACGCCGCCGGGATCGTGTGGGCGGGCACCGAGGAACAGCAGGCCCTGCGCGGCGGCAAGGTCACCCTCGTCCCGCTCGACGGCGCCCCGCGCGGCGGCGGCTCCTCCTGGCAGTCCCTCAGCCGCGGCGCCGGCACCATCGAGGCCGACCACCTCAACGGCGAGATCGTGCTCCTCGGCCGTCTGCACGGCGTACCGACCCCGCTGAACGAGTTGCTGCAACGGCTTGCCAACCAGTTCGCCCGGGACCGGAGAGCCCCCGGAACCCTGCCCCTGCCGGAGCTCATCCGGCTGGCCGACGACCGGGCCGCCGACGCTGTCGCGTTTGTTCAAGAGTCCTGAGGACCGCGCTGCCTAGCGTGGGACGCATGAAGGACGACGAGACGCACCAGTACATGTCCGAATGCGCCGCCGAGGCCGCGCGCATCGCCCGCGGTGTCCCGGCGGCACGGTTGAGCGGCCCGACGCACTGCCCGGGCTGGGACGTCCGCACCCTGGTGGACCACTGGGTCCTCTACACCTCCCACGGCCTCGAGCACCGCGCCCTGCGCAAGCAGCTCCCCGAGGACCTGATCGCCCGCGACTTCACCGCCGATCCGCGCTGGGCCGAGGCGTACGCCGCCCAGCTGGAGCGCGCGGTCGCGGCCTGGGCCGATCCGGCCGTGTGGGAGGGCGAGGTCGACCTGGGAATGGCCGCGATGCCGGCCGCCGAGCTCGCCTCCATGATCGTCAAGGAGATGGCGGTGCACGGCTGGGACGTGGCGGTCGCCACCGACCAGGAGTTCCACATCTCCGACGGCGCGGCCCGGCTCGTCCTCGACGTCGTCGAACGGCACGGTGACCTCTACCGCCGGTACGACGGCTTCGCGGCGGCGGTTCCGGTGCCGGAGGACGCCCCGCTCTTCGACCGGGCCCTGGCGTCGAGCGGCCGCGACCCACGCCAGGGCGCGACCCACGCGGAACGCTGAACGGTCCCTCCCCACCTGGTCAGCTGTGGGTGTGGGTGTAGGTGTGGGCGCGAGTGCGGCTGCGGGTGCGGTTTGAGCCCACGCCGAGACAGCAGACAGAAACCCGTACCGCAAAGAAGACCCGCCCGAAGCGGAGACGGAAGCAGGGCCCCTCGCCGCGCGAGCAGGCCCGTCCTCGGTCAGGCCCCGACAGCCGCCAGCGCCGGGGTGCGCGCCGCGTCGTAGCGTTGCAGCAACACCCGTGCCACCTCCGGCGCCGGACCCAGCACGCCGGCCAGGACGTCCGCCGCGGCCGCGCCCCGCGCGATGCGGTCCGGCAGGAAACCGGGGGCCAGGACGTACGGGGCGACGGCGACCCGCGAGCACCCCAGCGCCCGCAGCTCGCCGACCGCGTCCTCGGTGCGCGGGAACCCCGAGGGAGAGCCGGCGGAGGCGAACGCAGGCCGCACGGCACACCAACCGGTGCGCCGCCACTCCCGCGCGATGTCCGCGATCACTGCGATCGCCTCCGGGTCGGTGGACCCCGCCGAGGCCAGTACGACCCCGGTCGAGGACTTGTCGGCGGGCGCCAGGCCGGCCTCGTACAGCCGTCGTTCGAGGACGGAGAGCAGCAGCGGCGACGGGCCGAGCACCTCGGCCTGCCTGATCCGCAGCCGGGCCGGCGCGTCCCGCAGGACCGCCGGGATGTCGGCCTTCGCGTGGAAGGCCCGGGTCAGCAGCAGCGGCAGCGCGACGACGTCACGGACGCCCTCCGCCGCCAGCGACTCCAGCACCCCATGGACGGAGGGGATGTTGAAGTCCAGGAAACCGGTTTCTACACGCAGGCCGGGACGCAGCGACCGCACGCGCCGCACCAGGGCGTGCACGGTCGCGGCGTGCCGCGGGTCACGACTGCCGTGGGCGATCACCACGAGAACGGGAGGAACCGGTTTCCTGTACATGTGAATCAGCTCTTCACCAGCAGACCACGGCTGCGCAGCACCCACCGCTCCAGCGGACTGAAGATCAGCAGGTCGATGGCGATGCCGACGAACAGGATGAGCAGGATGGCCTCGAACACCATCGACATGTCACTGGCGTTGCGCCCGTTCTCCAGCAGCTGGCCGAGACCGACGCCGAGGTCGGGGAAGGACGCGATGATCTCCGCGGCCATCAGGGAACGCCACGAGAACGCCCAGCCCTGCTTGAGGCCCGCCACGTAACCCGGCAGGGCGGCCGGCAACGTGATGTACACGGTTCCCTTCAGCCCCGTCGCGCCCATCGTGCGGCCCGCGCGCAGGAACAGCGGCGGCACCTGGTCGACGCCGGACACCAGACCGTTGGCGATGGACGGCACGGCGCCGAGCAGGATCACCGCGTACATCATCGAGTTGTTCAGGCCCAGCCACAGCACGGCCGGCGGCACCCAGGCCACCGACGGCAGCGACTGGAGACCGGACAGGATCGGACCGATCGCCGCCCGCACGAACTTCACGCGTGCCACCAGCAGACCCAGCGGGGTGCCGATCGCCAGCGCGAAGAGGAAACCCAGCAGACCGCGCGAGACGCTGGTCCAGATGTAACCGAGCAGCTTCCCCTCGAGCCAGGCGTCCTGGAGCGTCCGCCAGACGTCCACGGGCGAGACCAGCTTGGTCGGGTCGTCGACGACCTTGTACGTGATCTGCCAGACGATCAGCAGCAGCACGGTCGCCAGGATCGGCGGCAGGATCTTGTCGATGAAGGTCCGCCGAAAGGGCGTACGTCCGGTGGGCGCCACGACGTCCAGCGCGTCGAGCCCCGCCTCCACCCCGGCAAGCTCGGTGGAAACCGCCTTCGTCACCGTCGTCCTCGTCTCAGTGCTGGCCATGACGGCGGATCTCCCCACGCAGGACTTCGGTGATCTCGATGGACAGTTCCGCCACCGGGGCGTCCTCGATCCGGCGCGGCTGCGGGATGTCGACCGTCCACTCACGCGCCACCCGGCCGGGCCGGGAGGACAGCAGGACGACCCGCTGCGCGAGCCGCACCGCCTCCCGCACGTTGTGCGTGACGAAGAGGACGGACAGTCCCGTCTCCTCCCAGATCCGGGTCAGTTCGTCGTGCAGCACGTCCCGCGTGATGGCGTCGAGCGCCGCGAACGGCTCGTCCATCAGCAGGATGTTGCTCTCCTGCGCCAGCGCGCGGGCCATCGCCACGCGCTGCCGCATACCGCCGGAAAGCTCGTGGACACGCTTTCCGTACGCGCCCTTCAGCCGGACCAGCTCGAGGAGCTCCTCCGCCTTGCCGCGCCGCTCGGGCTTGGCGACCCCCCGCAGTTTCAGGGCGAGTTCGATGTTCTTGCCCGCGGTCAGCCACGGGAAGAGCGCGTGTTCCTGGAACATCAGCGCCGGACGGCCGTCCGTCGTGATGGAGCCGGCGGTGGGCTCGTCGAGCCCGGCCACCAGGTTGAGCAAAGTGGACTTGCCGCAGCCCGAAGCCCCCAGAAGGGTGACGAACTCGCCGGGAGCGACATCGAGAGTGATGTCGTCCAGGACGAGCTGCTGCCCGCCCGGCCCCGCGAAGGACTTCGAGACGTGCTCCAGCCGGGCCGCGTACTCCACGGACTCCGCGGACTCGGCGGCCTTGGCGAAGGTCGTGGCCATGGTCGTCACCTCCTGGGAACTCATCGGATGCCGATCAGCTGACGCCGAGATTGGCGTCGTCGACCGTGGACTCGCCCTCGGCCTTGAGGACCTTGTTCAGGATGCTCAGGTCGTAGATGCCCTTGAGGTCGGGCTTCTCCAGGAGACCGGCCTTGACCGCGTGCGCCGCCTCGGCGTCGAGCGTGGAGGCCAGCGGGTCGTTGATGAACTGGATCGACGTCCACGCCGGGTCCAGCACCTCGGTCGGCAGTGCCTTGCCGGAGTCCGCCTCCAGCTGCTTGTTCGCCGAGGCCTTCGCCGCCGCCGGGTTGGCGTTGATCCACTTGTTGGAGGCGACCGAACCCTTCAGCACCGCCTCGACGACCTTCGGGTGCTCCGTGAGGAACTTCTGCGACACGATGATGTTCGTGATCACGAACTTCTTGTCGGGCCACAGCGACGCCTCGTCGAGCAGCACCTTGCCGCCCTCGGCGACCAGCTTCGACGCGGTCGGCTCCGGCACCCAGGCGCCGTCGATCGAACCGGCCTTGAACGCGTCCGGGGTCACCTTGTTGTCGCTGCGGACAACGGTTACGTCGCCCTTGCCGCTCTGGGCGTCGACCTTCCAGCCCTGGTCCGCGATCCAGTTCAGGAACGCCACGTCCTGCGTGTTGCCGAGCTGAGGCGTCGCGATCTTCTTGCCCTTGACGTCCTTGAGGGACTTGACCTTGTCCGGATCGACGACGAGCTTCACACCGCCGGACGCCGAACCGCCGATGATGCGCAGGCTCTTGCCGGCGGACTTGGTGAAGCCGTTGATCGCCGGCGAGGGGCCGATCCAGCCGATGTCGATGGAGCCGGCGTTCAGCGCCTCGATCTCGGACGGGCCGGCGTTGAAGGTCGCGTACGACGCCTTGGTGGCGCCCAGCGACTTCTGGAAGATGCCCTGCTCACGTCCGACCAGCGCGGTGGCGTGCGTCAGGTTGCCGAAGTAGCCGATCTTGACGGTGTCGAGCCCGTCGATCTTCTCCGAGCCGGCGGCGACCTTCTCGTTGGCGTTGTCGTCCTTGGCCTCGGACCCGTAGCCGCAGGCGGCCAGGGCGAGCAGCGGAAGGGCCGCTGCGGCGGCGATGCCGCGGCGAAGAAGAACTGAGCGGTTGGCAGGCACGGGAGGGGTTCCTCTCGTTGGCCCGGCGGTCACGGGTTTTCAGGTCGTGGCCGGGAAATCGGCAAAGGGTTTTCGTCGCTTCCGGGACGGCGGGTGGGGGGACGGGGCGCGCAGGCAGTGCGCGTACGTCAGAGCGCACATCGCGCCACCCCGCCCTGCCCGCTGCCGAGGGCGCCGCTGCCGACACGGCCGCCCTCCTTCGCGAACGTCGAGTAGAAGTCGGTTGTGGTCATGGTCAGAAGTCCCAGCCGTCGTCGTCGGACTCGTCCTTGACCGGCTCCGGCGACGCGAACGACTCGCCGACCATGCCCGCCGTGAGCGTGGTGCCGTCGGCCGGGTCGATCAGGATGAACGAGCCGGTGCGGCGGGAGTCGGCGTAGGAATCCACTGGAAGCGGTTCCGCGGTGCGGATCTTCACGCGGCCGATGTCGTTCGCGATGAGCTGTCCCGGGTGCGGGTGCAGGGACAGGTCATCGAGCGTGAGACGGGACGGGATGTCCTTGACGATGGCTTTGACCGTGCGGGTGCCGTGCTTGATCAGCACCCGGTGCCCGACGGTCAGCGGCTGGTCGGCCACGTGGCACACGGTCGCCTCGACGTCCTGCGTGGTGGGCGGCGCGTCCTTGGTGGGCACGATCAGGTCGCCGCGCGAGATGTCGATGTCGTCGCTGAGCAGCACGGTCACCGACTGGGTCGTCCACGCCGCGTCCACCGGCTCGCCCAGCAGGTCGATGCCCGAGATCGTCGAGGTCCGGCCGGACGGCAGAACCGTCACGGCCTCGCCCACGTGGAACGTACCGGCCGCGATCTGACCCGCGTATCCCCGGTAGTCCGGGTGCTCGGCGGTCTGCGGACGGATCACGTACTGCACGGGCAGCCGTGCGTGGCAGTGCGCCAGGTCGTGACTGACGGGAACCGTTTCCAGGTGTTCCAGGAACGTCGGCCCGCCGTACCAGTCCATGTGCGCGGACGGATCCACCACGTTGTCACCGGCGAGCGCCGAGATCGGGATCGCGGTGACCTCGGGAACGCCGAGCTCGCTCGCGTACGCCGTGAACTCCTCGGCAATCTGCGCGAAGACGGTTTCCCGGTACTCGACGAGGTCCATCTTGTTGACGGCGAGGACGACGTGCGGAACACGGAGCAGGGCCGCGATCGCCGCGTGCCTGCGCGTTTGTTCCACCACCCCGTTGCGGGCGTCGACCAGGATCACCGTCAGCTCGGCCGTGGAGGCACCCGTCACCATGTTGCGGGTGTACTGCACGTGACCGGGCGTGTCGGCGAGGATGAAGCGGCGCCGGGGCGTGGCGAAGTAGCGGTAGGCCACGTCGATGGTGATGCCCTGCTCGCGCTCGGCGCGCAGGCCGTCGGTGAGGAGCGCCAGGTCGGGGGCCTCCTGGCCGCGACTCGCCGAGACACGCTCCACGGCCTCCAGCTGATCGGTGAGGATCGACTTCGAGTCGTGCAGGAGCCGGCCCACGAGCGTGGACTTGCCGTCGTCGACGGAACCGGCGGTGGCGAAACGCAGCAGGGTCGTTGCCGAGAGTTCCTCGGAGGTGATCGTGCTCATGCTTAGAAGTACCCCTCGCGCTTGCGGTCTTCCATCGCGGCCTCGGACATCTTGTCGTCGGCGCGGGTGGCGCCGCGCTCGGTGAGCCGGGAGGCGGCGATCTCGGCGATGACGTCGTCGAGCGTCACCGCGTCGGAGTCGACGGCGCCGGTGCAGGACATGTCGCCGACGGTCCGGTAGCGCACGAGGCGCTTCTCCACGGTCTCGCCGTCCTTCGGTCCGCCCCACTCGCCGGCGGTCAGCCACATCCCGCCGCGCCGGAAGACCTCCCGGTCGTGCGCGAAGTAGATCTCCGGCAGTTCGATGCCCTCACGGGCGATGTACTGCCAGACGTCGAGCTCGGTCCAGTTGGACAGCGGGAAGACCCGGACGTGCTCACCGGGCGCGTGCCGGCCGTTGTAGAGGTTCCACAGCTCCGGTCGCTGGCGGCGGGGGTCCCACTGGGAGAACTCGTCGCGCAGGGAGAACACCCGTTCCTTGGCGCGGGCCTTCTCCTCGTCGCGGCGCCCGCCGCCGAAGACGGCGTCGAACTTCTCGGACTGGATCTTCTCCGTCAGCGGCAGCGTCTGGAGCGGGTTGCGCGTGCCGTCGGGGCGTTCGCGCAGCGCGCCGCGGTCGATGTACTCCTGGACGGAGGCCACGTGCAGGCGCAGCCCGTGCGCGGCGACGACCCGGTCGCGGTATTCGAGGACCTCGGGGAAGTTGTGCCCGGTGTCCACGTGCAGCAGTGAGAAGGGCACCGGGGCCGGGGCGAACGCCTTCAGGGCCAGGTGCAGCATGACGATGGAGTCCTTGCCGCCGGAGAACAGGATCACCGGCTTCTCGAACTCGCCCGCCACCTCGCGGAAGATGTGCACCGCCTCGGACTCCAGCGCGTCCAGGTGGCTGAGGGCGTACGGGCTGGCCGTGCCCTCCTCGGCTTCTGCGACGGTCGTCGTCATGCCAGTCCCCTCTCGGTGAGCAGGGCGTACACCGACGCCGCGGACTCCTGCACGGTCTGGTCCTGGGACTCGATCCGCAGATCCGGCGACTCGGGGGCCTCGTAGGGGTCGTCGACCCCGGTCAGCCCGGACAGCTCGCCCGCCGCCTGCTTCGCGTACAGACCCTTCACGTCCCGGACCGAGCACACCTCGACCGGGGTCGCCACGTGCACCTCCAGGTAACCGGTTCCACTTTCCTGATGGCGCTTGCGCACCGCTTCCCGGCTGTCCGCGTACGGCGCGATCACGGGGACCAGGGCCTTCACGCCGTTACGGGCGAGCAGTTCGGCCAGGAAACCGATGCGCTGCACGTTGATGTGCCGGTCCTCGCGGCTGAAACCGAGGCCCGCGGAGATGAACTCGCGGATCTCGTCGCCGTCGAGCACCTCGACACGGTGGCCCTCCTCGCGCAGCCGGCCGGCCAGCTCGTACGCGATGGTGGTCTTGCCGGCGCTCGGCAGACCCGTGAGCCAGACGGTGGCTCCGGTCGTCACGTGGTTCTCCCGGTTCGTAGAAGTGGGGGTGGGGGCAGGGCTGTTCGGGGAGGTCGAGGCCATCGCGGTCAGCCGTGCAGTCCGCATTCGGTCTTCGCGCGTCCCGCCCAGCGGCCGGCGCGCGCGTCCTCGCCCGCCAGGACCCGGCGGGTGCAGGGGGCGCAGCCGACGGAGGCGTAACCGTCCATCAGCAGGGGGTTGGACAGCACGCCGTGCTCGGTGATGTACGCGTCGACGTCGTCCTGCGTCCAGCGGGCGATGGGCGAGATCTTGACCTTCTGCCGCTTCTCGTCCCAGCCGACGACCGGAGTCCCCGCCCGGGTCGCGGACTCGTCGCGCCGCAGGCCGGTGGCCCAGGCCCGGTAGCCCTTGAGCCCCTCTTCCAACGGCTCCACCTTGCGCAACTTGCAGCACAGGTCGGGGTCGCGGTCGTGCAGCTTCGGCCCGTGCTCGGCGTCCTGCTCGGCGACCGTCCGGCGCGGGGTGAGCGTGATGACGTTGACGTCCATCACCGCCTCGACCGCGTCCCGGGTGCCGATGGTCTCGGGGAAGTGGTAACCGGTGTCGAGGAACACCACGTCCACGCCCTTCTGGACCCGGGACGCCAGGTGCGCGACCACGGCGTCCTCCATCGAGGACGTCACGCAGAACTGCTCGCCGAAGGTGTCCACCGCCCACTGGAGGATCTCCAGTGCGGAGGCCTCCTCCAGGTCGCGGCCCGCCTGTTCGGCGAGCGCCTTCAACTCGTCGGTCGTACGGCCTTCCTGAAGCGTCGTCATATTCGGTCCCCTCCCGGGTCGGTGCGCTGAACGCCCCGGGCGAGCAGCCCGAGGAACTTCAGCTGGAATGCGCGGTTGCACGCCGCGCATTCCCAGGCGCCATGTCCCTGTTCGCTCGGACGCAGGTCCTCGTCGCCGCAGTAGGGGCAGTAGAAGGGTGCGGCCCGCTCGCTCATGAGAGAGCCTCCTCGCTGGCGCGCGTGGCCCAGACGGCGAACCGCTCGCCGTCCTCGCGCTCGTCCTGGAAGCGCTTCAGCACGCGTTCCACATAGTCCGGCAGCTCTTCCGAAGTGACCTTCAGACCACGGACCTTGCGGCCGAAACCGGCTTCCAGCCCGAGGGCGCCGCCCAGGTGCACCTGGAAGCCCTCGACCTGCTCACCCTGGTCGTTGAGGACCAGCTGGCCCTTGAGGCCGATGTCCGCGACCTGGATGCGGGCGCAGGCGTTCGGGCAGCCGTTGATGTTGATGGTGATCGGCTCGTCGAACTCCGGGATGCGGCGCTCGAGTTCGTCGATCAGGGTGGAGCCGCGCTGCTTGGTCTCGACGATGGCGAGCTTGCAGTACTCGATGCCGGTGCAGGCCATGGTGCCGCGCCGGAACGGGGAGGGCCTGGCGGTCAGGTCCAGCGCCTCGAGCGCCTCGACCAGCGACTCGACCTGACCTTCCTCGACGTCGAGGACGATCATCTTCTGCTCGACGGTGGTCCGCACCCGGCCCGAGCCGTGCGCCTCGGCGAGCTCCGCGATCTTCGTCAGGGTGGCGCCGTCCACGCGTCCGACGCGCGGTGCGAAACCGACGTAGTAACGGCCGTCCTGCTGGCGGTGCACCCCCACGTGGTCACGCCAGCGCTCGACAGGGGCGGCGGGCGCCGGGCCGTCGGCCAGCGTGCGCCCGAGGTACTCGTCCTGGAGGATCTGGCGGAACTTCTCCGGGCCCCAGTCGGCGACCAGGAACTTCAGGCGGGCCCGGGTGCGCAGGCGCCGGTAGCCGTAGTCGCGGAAGATGCCGATCACGCCGGCCCAGACGTCGGGGACCTCGTCCAGCGGGACCCAGGCGCCGAGCCGGACGCCGATCTTCGGGTTGGTGGACAGGCCGCCGCCGACCCACAGGTCGAAGCCGGGGCCGTGCTCGGGGTGCTCGACGCCGACGAACGCGACGTCGTTGATCTCGTGGGCGACGTCCAGGAGCGGGGAGCCGGAGATCGCCGTCTTGAACTTGCGCGGCAGGTTGGAGAACTCCTTGCTGCCGATGAACCGACGGTGGATCTCCTCGACGGCCGGGCTGCCGTCGATGATCTCGTCCTCGGCGATGCCGGCCACCGGCGAACCGAGGATCGTCCGGGGCGTGTCGCCGCAGGCCTCGGTGGTCGACAGGCCGACCGCCTCGAGGCGGTTCCAGATCTCGGGCACGTCCTCGATGCGGATCCAGTGGTACTGGACGTTCTGCCGGTCGGTGAGGTCGGCCGTGCCGCGTGCGAACTCCTGCGAGATCTCGCCGATCACCCTCAGTTGCTCGGTGGTCAGCCGCCCGCCGTCGATGCGGACCCGCAGCATGAAGTACTTGTCGTCCAGCTCCTCCGGCTCCAGGATCGCCGTCTTGCCGCCGTCGATCCCCGGCTTGCGCTGGGTGTACAGACCCCACCAGCGCATCCGGCCGCGCAGGTCATTGGGGTCGATCGAGTCGAACCCCCGCTTGGAGTAGATCGTCTCAATGCGTGTCCGCACATTGAGACCGTCGTCGTCCTTCTTGAACTGCTCGTTGCCGTTGAGCGGGGTGAAGTGTCCCGCGGCCCACTGGCCCTCACCGCGGTGACGGCTCACCTTGCGGCGGGAAGTCGCGGCGGCAGGGTTCTGCGGGGTGGCGGCCATGGTTGATACGTCCTTCGGGACAGGCGGGAAGCGGCTCTGACCTGCGCGCGCGGGCGCATGGAGCATGCCTGCGCGTCCTTGCGCAGGCAGGGGGCTCGAACGGAGATGTCGGCGGTGCTGCGGCTCGTCAGCTCGCCGGACAGATGGCGCTGGACATGCGGCCGAGGTCGACGTGCCGCCGACTCACCAAGGCAATTCCAGTTCCGGACATGGCGAAAGCGTGTCACGGCGATCTGGACACAGTCCAGCTTCGTCCGCGATGCGGACACCCTTGTCCCGAAATGCGAGACAAGGGTGGCGTCGATCACATGACCTGCGGGATCTCTTGTCGACGCAGGTCACAGCCGGTATGAGCGAAGGGTCAGGCCGGGAGGGCGCCCGGCCAGGGACCCGGTGCGGACACCTCGGGCTGCTCCTCGACCTTGGTGTCGAACAGCTTGAAACCGCGCCGCTGATAGTTGTCCATGGCGTGCTCGCCGTCCAGGCTGCACGTGTGCAGCCACACCCGCTTGGTCTGCGGCAGCCCCGGCCAGCGGTCCGCGAGGTCCCAGGCCCGGGCGGCGCCGTACGCCAGCAGGTGACCGCCGATGCGCCGTCCCCGGAAGGCCGGGATCAGACCGAAGTAAACGATTTCTACGACGCCGTCGTCCTGCGGCTCCAGCTCCACGTACCCGGCCGGCGTGCCCCGGTCGTGGGCGACCCAGGTCTCGACCCCCGGACGCGCCAGATGCTCCTGCCACTGCGCGTACGTCCAGCGCAGCCGGTCGATCCAGCGGATGTCCCCGCCGACGGACGCGTACAGGAAACGGCTGAACTCGGGGGAGGGGACCTCGGAGCGGACGATCCGGACGTCGCCCTCGGGCGCGGCGGCCGGGAGGGCGTCGGCCGGGTCGGTCTGCTCCAGGGACCAGGTGGTCACGGGGATGTTGGTCATGCCCGTCAGGGAATCATCTACCCGGTTGTTCTGTCGATCGAGGCCAGCGGCAGTGCGAAGAGGGTCCGTCCCGACTGGGTCCAGACCTCGCCGGTCGCCTCCCAGTAGGAGAGGGATTCGGTCTGCGGGCTCCAGCAGCTGTGCGTTTCCTCGGCGCCGCACACGGCCGCGTCGGACGTGTGGCCCTTGTCGTCGCCACGGCCGGCGTCCTGCCGCCACAGCGTCCCCTGCCTGTCCCGCGGGCCGGCGGCACGGGTCACGTACCACTCCTGTCCGTACGACAGCACGCCCCGTACGCCCGTCACCTTCGTCTCGTACGCCTCCGAGGCCCGGACCCGTCCGGTGGTGCTCGTGGCGAGCAGCCCCTCGTGGCCGGGGGCCGTGCTGAAGGGGTAGCGCCACAGGCGGGCGTCCCGGTCGCCGTCGTCGAGGGTCCATTCCCCGGCGACCAGGCTGTCCGGCGCGGTGCTGCGGTCGAGGGAAACGGTTGCGGGGTGCGGTGCGTCGGAGGCCCCGCTCAGCTCGTAGGAGCCGATGGCGGGCAGTACGAAGCGGTAACCGTTTGCGGACCAGCCGCCGGGCACCCGCCCGACCGCTTCACCGGCGACGGTCGCCCGCTGGACCCGGTTCATGTCGTACACGTAGAGCGCGGCCCGGTCCCCTTCATCGGCGGTGACCAGCAGTTTGTCCTGGTACCAGACCATCCCGGAGACATGGGAGACCAGCCCCCGGTAGTCCCGCCCCTCGTCCACCGGGACGGCGAGCAGTGCCCAGGTGTAGGTGAGGTGGTTCAGGTCGCCCGCGTTCACGAAACCGACCCGGGCCAGGCCCCGGTCGGCGACCGTGCCGCCGCTGCGTGACCAGCCGGAGAGGATCACCCGGTTCGAGCCCCAGACGCCGTCGTCGTCCGCGTCCCCCGACGTGGTGACCGCGCCCGGCTGCCAGCCCTCGGTGTCGTCCGTGTTCCAGCAGTAGGCGCGCGAGGCCGCGGGGGAGACGGGCAGGGCCTTGCGCTCGGCGGCCGAGCAGTCGATCGCGTCCCGCAGGGCACGGTCGGCCCCGTCCAGCACCGCGCCGACGCCGACCGGTCGGCCCATTCCGGCGGCGAGCCGGTCCAGGGAGGCCTGCGGTACCCGGTTCTCCGTGAGGCGCAGTTCTGCGGTCTCCGCCGAGGTCGTCAGCGGTTTCAGGTCCCCGGGCCCGTCGTCCGTGACCGTGGCCTGGGAGGCGCTGATCATGGTGGCGGCAGCGGTGAGCGCGAGAGCGGTTCCGGACAGGAACGCGCGCAGTGCCCTGCCTCGTCTGCGCCGGCGGTGTCGGCCGCGTTGCTTCATTTGCCCTCCCGAGGCGGGCCAACTGCGCCTGATGATCCGTACGTTGACCGAGGAGCAGGTGGGGTGACCCGTAGAGGGATGCTACGGCAGTCGGGCCCGGTAGGGGACGAAGACCCCGCAAATATGCGGAACATGCCACCGGAAGGCCCCTGATCGATCAGGTGCGCTACGGCGCCGCCGCCCGGTTTCTCACCACCGCGGGCGCGGTGGAATGCGGAAGGAGCGCCCGTGCGTCCGCCGGAAGGAGCACCTCGACCTCGGCGTCTTCGCAGAAACGATACGGCCGATGTTCCAGGACCCCCCCGAGATATCGCCGCACCCGGGACATCTCGGCCCGTACCGTCACCGTGCGGCCCGGGTCGCCGAACATGTCCGCGGCCAGGCCCGCCGCGCTGCGCCCGCCCCGGTCGGCGGCCAGCAGGTAGAGCAACTCGGCATGCCGGGGACTGAGTTCGTGGGACCACGACCCCGCGCCCCCCGACACCGTCACCGACCAGCGCCGGGACCGGGTCAGGTCCAGCACGATCCGGGTCGCGCCGCCCGGCCCCGCCTCGGCGGTCCCGTCCACCGACCGCACCAGCCAGCCCCCGGCCAGCGGCTCGAACGAGCACAGACCGAGCGCCGGGAGCCAGCGTCGGCCCGGGGACGGCGACTTGGGCAGCGCGATACGGCTCATGTACGGCATCCCGGTCACCGCGGCCGTCCACCCGTCCGCGTCCACCGCCGCCGCCCGGCCGCCGAGGCGGGCCAGCACCGGCGCCGCCACCGCGCGCAACTGCTCCAGCGACCCCAGATGTCTCTCCCGCAACGTGGACTCGGCGAGTTTCGCCACCGAGTCGACCCAGGCGAGCGTGGCCGGATGCATCGTCTCCATCGGCCCGCTGACATCGACGACACCGAGCAGCCGGCCGTTGCGCGGGTCGGTGATCGGAGCGCCCGCGCAGGTCCACGCCGCGTGCGAACGCACGAAGTGCTCGGCGGCGAACACCTGCACGGGACGGCGCACCACCGCCGGCGTGCCCACGCCGTTGGTGCCGACCACGGCCTCGCCCCAGTCCGCGCCCAGCTCGAAGCCGAGCCCGTCCGCCTTGCGCAGCACGGGTCCGCAGCCCTCACGCCACAGCACCCGCCCCTCCCCGTCGGCGACGACCATGATGTGGTGGGCGACGTCCGCGACCGACAGCAGACCCTGGCGCAGCACCGGAAGCACGTCTCGCAACGGTGATTCCTCCCGCCTGCGCCGCACCTCGTCGGAGCTGAGCAGCCCCGCTCGGAAATCGTGTTCCGGGTCGACGCCGCTGCGCAGCATCCGCTCCCAGGACTGCTCGATCACGGGGCGGGGGGCGACGCGGGCCCGCTGACCTGCCAGCCGGGCGTCACGCACCTCGTTGAGCACCCGTGCCGCCCGCGCGGCGTCGACGGCCGCGAGTTGCGGCACGTTCATCGGTGGCATCACCACAGGGCCTCCCGGGAGCACACAGTCGGACAACCGGATGTCAAGTTTCTGCGCCGACTGTTTCCGGTCTTGCTGAAGGCCCCATCTTGCCGTCCAACGGTGACGGAGGGGCACACTCCGGTCACAACCACCGACAAGTTGCAACCTCCTGCAACCCTGGTGAACGTCCACCGGGTGTTTGAAACTTGAGCCACGTCGTCCCGAGCGGCGATTCTGGCCTCGCAGGGCCATTGCGGCGGGGGTGGTGCCGTGTCGGCGCAGCACCACCCCCGCTTCCTGTTCGCGCAGGCCGGCGCGGTTCAGTGACGGGGTGCGGCCCGCTCGACGATGGACGCCAGGTCCAGGCTGTGGGGCAGTGTCCCGAAGGCCGCGCCCCCGTCCCCGCCCAGCCGTGAGGCGCAGAACGCGTCGGCGACCTCCGGCGGCGCGAATCGCACGAGCAGTGCGCCTTGAAGCACCAGAGCGAACCGCTCGGCCAGCCGACGCGCCCGTGCCTCGACGCCGTCCAGGTCGGCCAGTTCCGTCAGCAGGCCCTTGATCGCCCTGTCCAGCCGGTGATCGGCCCCGCGCGCCTGCCCCACCTCCTGGAGATAGGCGTTCAGCGCCTGCGGCTCCCGTTGCATCGCCCGCAGCACGTCCAGCGCCTGGACGTTGCCCGCGCCCTCCCAGATCGAGTTCAACGGCGACTCGCGCACCAGCCGGGGCATCCCCGACTCCTCGACGTAACCGTTTCCACCCAGACACTCCGACGCCTCCACGGCCACCGGCGCGCAGCGCTTGGTCACCCAGTACTTGGCCGCCGGAACAGCGATCCTCAGCAGCGCCCGCTCCTGCTCCCCACCGTCGTCGTAGGCGGCCGCGAGCCGCAGCCCGAGCACGGTCGCCGCCTCCGACTCCAGGGCGAGGTCGGCCAGCACATTGCGCATCAGCGGCTTGTCGACGAGCTTGCCGCCGAACACCTCACGGTGCGTGCAGTGATGGATCGCCTGCGCCACCGCCTGCCGCATCAGCCCCGCCGAGCCCAGCACACAGTCGAGCCGGGTCGCCGCGACCATGTCGATGATGGTGCGCACCCCACGCCCCTCCTCACCGACCCGACGGGCCCACGTCCCGTCGAACTCGACCTCGGCGGAGGCGTTGGACCTGTTTCCCAGCTTGTCCTTGAGCCGCTGGAGGCGGAAAACGTTACGGGTACCGTCTTCCAGCACGCGCGGCACCAGGAAACAGGTGAGTCCGCCTCCGCCCCGGAGCGGGGCCGCCTGCGCGAGCACCAGGAAACCGTCCGACATGGGCGCCGAACAGAACCACTTGTGACCGGTCAGCTCGTACGTACCGTCCTCGGCGAGCGGAGTGGCCACCGTGGCGTTCGCGCGGACGTCGCTGCCCCCCTGTTTCTCCGTCATTCCCATGCCGAACAGCGCCCCGGCCTTCAGCCGGGCCGGCCGCAGCTCACGGTCGTAGATCGTGGACGTCAGCCGCGGCTCCCACTCGGCGGCCAGATCCGGATCGGCCCGCAGCGCGGGCACCGCCGCGTGGGTCATCGACAGCGGACAGCCGTTCCCCGCCTCCACCTGCGTCCACACGAGGAAGCCCGCCGCCCGCCGCACATGCCCGCCCGGCCGTACCCAGGCGTCCGTCAGGTGGGCTCCGACCCCCTTGCCGAGCAGCCGGTGCCACGCGGGATGGAAGTCGACCTCGTCGACGCGGTGCCCGTACCGGTCGTGCGTCCGCAGCACCGGCGGATTCTCGTCGGCCTGCACAGCCCACTCGTGCAACTGTTCCGATCCGGCGGCCCGGCCCAGTGCCGACAGCTCGCCGTGCGCCTCGTCGAGCAGTTCCGGATCAAGGTGCCGTTCCACGGCCGCCACGAGCGCCTGATCAACGCCGTACACGTCGTACCCGGTCAGGGGCGGGGGCTGGTTGGTCACGGTGTGCGTGGTGCCTGCCATAGCCCGAACCTACCCCCGGGTACGACGGTCATGGCCGCCCAGCAGCCCGCGTGCCGCTCCCCGACCCGGTGAAGTGGCCTTGCCGGAGGTGAGTGCAGCCCCGAACGGCGGATACCTTTAGGGCGTGCAGCCAGGAAGTCAGTCACCCGAGCAACCCGGAAGCCCCACCGGGCGTCTCCACCGGGCGCGTGCCCTTTACCGGAACGTTTCCAAGCGACGGACAGCCTGGCTGCTGTTGAAGGACACCGTCAATTCCTGCATCGAGTACCGCATCCTCGGTCTCGCCGCCGAAGCCGCTTTCTTCACGTTGCTGTCCGTGCCGCCGCTGCTGCTCAGCCTCATCGGCCTGCTCGGCTACGTCGACGACTGGACGGGTACCGACACCATCACCAGCCTGGAGGCCAACCTCCTCGACGCCTCGCGCACGGTCCTCTCGGACAAGGGCGTCAGGCAGATCGCCCAGCCGATCCTCGACGACGTGATGAAGGGCGGCCGCCCCGACGTCATCTCCATCGGCTTCCTGTTCGCGCTCTGGTCGGGCTCGCGCGCGGTGAACGTCTTCATCGACACCATCACCGTGATGTACGGCCTCGACGGCGTGCGCGGGATCGTCAAGACGCGGCTGGTCGCCTTCCTGCTGTTCGTCGGGGCCCTCCTCATCGGCTCGGTCGCACTGCCCCTGATGGTCGCCGGGCCGGACGCGGTGGTGCGGATCGTCCCCTGGTCGACCACCGTGGTCCAGGTCCTGTACTGGCCGGTCGTGATCGTCCTCTCGGTCGCGTTCCTGACAACGCTCTACCACGTGTCCGTCCCCGTGCGCTCACCGTGGATCGAGGACGTCCCCGGCGCGCTCGTCGCCCTCGCCATGTGGGTGCTCGGCAGTTTCCTGCTGCGCATCTACCTGACCAGCACGATCGAGGGCGCCACCATCTACGGGTCCCTCGCCGCCGCCGTCGCCGTCCTGCTGTGGATCGGCGTGTCCGCGTTCGCTGTGCTGGTCGGGGCCGCCGTCAACGCCGCGATCGACCGGGTCTGGCCGGCCGCCGCGACGGCGGCGGCCCGCGCCGCCAACGAGCGGCTCCGGGAGGAGGAGGCCGCCGAGTACGTCGCCCGCATGGCCGCGATCCGCTCCCAGGAGGACTACGACCCCGACGATCCCGACATGCCGTCCGAGTTCCCCGAGCGGTGGTCCCGCTTCCTTCCGCCGGAAGACGTCACGGGACGTTTCCGGACGCACGCGAAGAGTTCTCCGAAGAGCCACGGGGGAACCGGCGGGAACAGCGAGGAACAGCCTCCCGAGAGGTGAGCTCCCGGGGAGCGGACCGAGAAGCCGGGGGCGAGAAGCCGGCGGGCAGGGCCCGGAGCGTCCCGGAAACGCGGAAACTACGCTTTCCAGACGCCCGCCGTCGCCGACTCCTTCGCGAACTCCGTGAAGTCGCGCGGCTCACGGCCGAGCACCTGCTGGACCCCGTCCGAGAGATACGCGTTACGACCGTCCAGCAACGACGCGAACAATTCCACCAGGAACGCCACTTCCTCCGGCGGCACCCCGAACCCGGCCAGCCGCTCACCGTACTCGGCTGCCGGAACGGGCGTGTACGTCAGCGCGCGCCCGGCTGCCCGCCCGACCTCTGCAACCGCTTCCCGAAACGTCAGCAGCCGCGGTCCGGACACCTCCACTGTCTCGCCCACGTACCGATCACCCCCGGTAAGCGTTCTCACCACCACGTCGGCGACATCGCGCAGGTCGACGAACGGCTCCTGCACCTCGCCACCCGCGAACACCAGCTCCCCGGTCTGCCGCAGTTCCTCCACCAGCGGCCCCTCGCTGAGGTTCTGCGCGAACCACGCGGCCCGCACGACCGTCCAGTCCGCCCCCGACGCCCGCAGCGCCTCCTCGGTCGGCAGCGCCCGCTCCTCACCCCGCGACGACAGCAGCACCAGCCGCCGGACCCCGAGCGCGACCGCCTGACGGGCCAGCCGTCCCACCGCGTCGGCCGCGTCCGGCGCCCCCACGTCCGAGGGATGCACCAGATACGCCGCGTCGGCGCCGCGCAGCACGTCCGCCCAGGTCGACCCGTCGTGCCAGTCGAACCCCTGGGCGCGTGAGGCCGCCCGCACCGTCAGCCCGGCCGACTCGGCCGCCTGCGCCACCCGGCTCCCCGTACGACCGGTCGCGCCGGTCACCACCAGTGTCATCCGCTGTGCCGTGTCCTGTGTCATGCGTTCAGTCAACTGCCGTACGCCGCACGGTCCCATCGCTGAACGGCTCATTCCCATAAGCGCGCGTCTACGCTGACCGCATGGACGCTCCCCCACGCTCGACCCTGCTCACGCGGGGGGACCCCCTCGGGGGCCTTCTGGAGGGCCCACGCGCGCGGGGCGCCCTCATGATCCGCGCATGCCTCGACCCGCCCTGGGCCGTACGGGTCGAGGACCGCGCCCCGCTGACCGTGATGCTCATGGTGCGCGGTGACGGCTGGGTCGTGCCGGACGACGGCGAGCACGTCCGCCTGCGCGCCGGCGACCTCGCCATCGCCCGTGGCCCGGCCCCCTACACCTGCGCCGACGCCCCCGGCACGCCTCCGCAGGCGCTGATCCTCCCCGGTGGGCAGTGCGCCTATCCGGACGGGCGCCTCCTCAACGGCTCCGTGGACCTCGGTGTGCGCACCTGGGGCGACCGGCCGGACGGCGCCACGGTCGTCCTGATCGGCACGTACCTGATGCAGGGCGAGATCAGCGGCCGGCTGCTCGACGCGCTGCCCCCCTTGCTGACCCTGACGCCGAGCATCTGGCCGTGCCCGCTGACCCCGCTGCTCATGGAGGAGATCGTCCGCGACGAACCCGGTCAGGAGGTCGTCCTGGACCGCCTGCTCGACCTCTTGGTCATCGCCGCCCTGCGGGCCTGGTTCTCCCGCCCGGAAGCGGCGACG
The DNA here is from genome assembly GCF_031456635.1 of Streptomyces sp. 3330. Lineage (NCBI taxonomy): Bacteria > Bacillati > Actinomycetota > Actinomycetes > Kitasatosporales > Streptomycetaceae > Streptomyces > Streptomyces sp. 3330. Next base: position 226,450 of record NZ_JAVDVA010000013.1, on the reverse strand, counting down.
CCGTCCTGGTACCAGGCGCTGGCCGATCCGGTCGTGGGCCGCGTTCTGCGGCTGGTCCAGGACGACCCGGCGCACCCCTGGACGGTCGCCTCCCTCGCCGCGAAGGCGGGCGTCTCCCGGGCGGCCATGGCCCGGCGCTTCAGCGACCTCGTGGGCGAACCCCCGATGACCTACCTCACCGGCCGGCGCCTCGCTCTCGCCGCCGACCGACTGCGCGACACCGAGGACACGATCGGCGCGATCGCCCGCCAGGTCGGCTACGGAAGCGCTTTCGCCCTCTCCAGCGCCTTCAAACGCGCGTACGGCGTCAGCCCACAGGAACACCGGACGCGTGCGGACCCGCGAGGGGACGGGGTGGGGGAGTGACGGGCGCGTGAGACGGCTGATGCGGCGGAGGAGAACGGGGCGGACGAGGTGGACGGGGCGGCTGGTTCGCCGGCTGCGGGCGGTGCGGAGCCCGGCTTGAGCGGGCGGAGTCGGCAACGGCGCGGAAACGCGTTTCCGTGGGCGTTTCGGCCTCTGCTGCAGCACTGACGGGGGGCTTCCGGTGTACGACAGCGGAACGGTCGGGGTGACACCGCACCGCACGGCGGCCTCGTGCGCTCGGCAGTCGGCGAGCGGGCGGGGACGGCACGACTCCGCACCGGCGTGCCGGATCCCGGCGGCGTAGCCTGGCGTGCATGTACGAGGAGCGACCCTCCCGGGTGGCCGGGGCGGTGGTGTGGACGAAGACGCCGTCCGCACCGCACGACGCGCTTCCCGTGCTCCCCGACGGCTGTATGGACCTGCTGTGGCGCGAAGGCACCCTGTTGGTCGCCGGACCGGACACCCACGCTCACGTGCCCGACGGCCCGCCCGTGACCTGGGCGGGCATCCGCCTGTTCCCCGGCACCGCGCCCGCGCTGCTCGGCATACCGGCCCATGAACTGCGCGATCGCCGGGTCGAGTTGGCCGATCTCTGGTCGCCGTCGGAGGCGCGTCGACTGGCCGGCCAGGTTGCCGCGTCCGCACACCCGGCGCTGGGGTTGGAGGAACTGGTGCTGGACCGGGCGGCGCCGCCGGACCGGGCGCTCCGCCGACTGGTCGCCGCCCTCGCCGCAGGACGGACGGTGGCCCAGACGGCCGACGAACTGGACCTCGGAGCACGCCAATTGCACCGGCGTTCGCTCGCCGCCTTCGGCTACGGTCCCAAGACGCTGGCCCGGATCCTGCGCCTGCAACGGGCTCTCGCGCTGGCCCGGCGCGGCGTGCCGTACGCGGACACCGCCAACCGGTCCGGCTATGCGGACCAGGCCCATCTCTCCCGCGACGTAAGGGAGTTCACGGGCCTCACGCTGGGCGTCCTGCTGCGCTGAGCGGTCTGCGCTACTGAGGGAGCGGGGCGAACAGGTCTACGCCGTTGCCGTCGGGGTCGAGCACGACGGCGTAGCGCTGGCCCCAGAAGGCGTCCCACGGTTTCAGTTCGCCTCGGTGCCCCGCGCCGAGCAACTCCTCGTACACCGTGTCGACCTCGCCCGGTGTGTCACAGCGCAGCGCGAGGGAGGTCCGACCACTTCCGGACGGCGGCCGCCAGCCCGGATTGAACGAGCGAACGGTGTCCTCGGTGTCCAGCAACAGCCGCATTCCACCCGGCAGTTCGGCCTCGGTGTGCGGTTCCTGCTCGGCCCCCTCGGGAAAGACGAAGCCGAGCCGACGGTAGAAGGATACGGACGCGGCCATGTCGGAGACGACCAGGCCGATGGCATCGAATCGTGGACTCATACGGCAACGGTAGGCAGCGCTGCCGCGGGCGGTCTTGAAAGAAACGGACACGCGCCCGGAAAACCTTTCCGTCACCCGGACGGCGCCGCTGGACGGACGCCGGACCGGGTGGACCGGGAACCCTGACCCGTCCTGACGTCCGGCGCAGCTTGTTACCGATCACTTTTCTCGGCCGCCCGCCGGGACGGAGCGCCGGTATGCGCGGACCCGGACCCGGACCTGGGGCGGGGGCCGTGGCGGGGCAGGGAGAAACGTGGCGTCGGTTGTCTGTTCCGTAGTGGGCCTGGCGGAGGGACTCCTCAGATCAGCCGAAGGTCACCGGCCCGTTGGGTGCGGCTACCGTGAACGAGAATCCCGCCGGGCCCTCGGTGAGAGCGAGATCGGTGCCGAGACTGGTCAGCAGAGGGTGGATCTCCGCGGGGTCGGGAGCGGTGGCGGTCAGTTCCAGCAGGGGACTGACGGGCAGGCCGGAAGCGGAAGGGTGGGTGGTGCCGCCCCAGTCGATGAGGAAGGGCACCAGGCCGGAGGGATGCGGGGACCCGCCATCGGTCAGCCGCCATCGCAGCAGCGTGCCGTCGGGGCGACGTCGGCTCATCTCCCGTACGTCACCGGTGTCGTAGCCCCGCGAGCGGGCGGCCGCAACCGTCGCGTCCAGGTCAGGCGGGCTGATGGCCCAGGTGATCGTCCGCGCGGAGGACAGGGCGTCCACGCCGAAGGGACGGGGGCTGGAGGGGGCCGGCTGTTCCCGATCCGGTCCGATGATCTCCAGGTATGCGCAATGCCCCAGGCCGACCAGGTAGTTGCGGGTACCGAGCCCGACATGCACCCCGCCCGGCGCCGGGGCTACCCCCGTGCGCCGGGTGAACTCGGCGACCGTCGCCGCCAGATCGGGCGTTGCGAGGACGATGTGATCGAGGCGTGCGGGAATGGTGTTCATCCCGGCGAGCCTACGCGCCCGGGTTCCGTAGCGGCCGTGCGTACGGAACGCCCGTGCGACCGACCAGGGTGCTGGAGCCACACGCCACTCGGTCTCCATGCCTTGTCCGCTTTACTGGCGCGAGTGCTGCTCCGCACGCTCGTCCTGGGGAGACCCTGGGCCCCCGGCCAAGGTCGGCGGCGGTCGAGATGGTCGGCAGCGTAAACCAGACGAAAGCGGTGGACTCACGTGCGCCTGCACCTCCCGCCGAAGTGTCCGGCGCCTTCGGGAGTCTCCGCGAACACGAGGCAACCGGTTACCCACCTGTGCAGCAGGCCGTCCGAAGCACCGATTCTCCGCGGCCGAGCGTGCCCTCCGGACGGTGTCCGACACATGCACACGGGTCTCACCGGACTGAGCGCATGACGTCCTGCCTCGGGAGGCGGGCTCGGCCCACCGTCTGCGAAAACAACGGGCACCGCCGAAATTTTCGCGCTGATCATCTCCCTGGGGCCCGGACTCACGGCCGCCTAGGCTCGTCTCCATGATCGCCCGCCTGCTCGTGTACACGCGCACAACCGATTACCGCCACGACTCCATCCCGGACGCCGTCGCCGCCGTACGCGGCCTGGCGGAGTTCGCGGTCGACCACACCGAGGATCCGGCGGCTCTGGAAGCCCCGCTGGGCGCATACGCGGCGGTGGTCTTCCTCTCCACCAGCGGCGAGGTGCTGACCCCGGCAGGGCGGGAACGTCTCGTCGGTTACATCGAGGCGGGCGGCGGTTTCGTCGGGGTGCACGCGGCGGCCTGCACGGAGTACGACTGGCCGTACTTCGGCGAACTCCTCGGCGCCCGCTTCGCCCGTCACCCCGAGTACCAGCCGGGCAAGGCGGTGATCGAGGACCACGACCACCCCGCCACCCGCTCACTGCCGGCCGTGTGGGAGTTCACCGACGAGTGGTACGACTTCCGCGCCAACCCGCGCGGGCGGGCGCGGGTGCTCGCCGTCGCCGACGAGTCGTCGTACTCGGGTGGCGGGATGGGAGCCGACCACCCGCTGGTCTGGTGCCGCGAGCAAGGCCGCGGACGCGTTTTCTACACGGCCCTCGGGCACGCCTCCCAGGCCTACGCCGATCCTCGTTTCCGCGGCCATCTGGGCGGGGGCATTGCCTGGGCGGCACGGCTGCGGGACCAGTGACGTTTCTCCGGTGAACCGGTTGCGCCATTGGGGTGAGCAAAGCCTTCACATGGGGAAAGCCGCGCGTCGACATAGAGATCCTTTTGTCTTCGTAAAGGGCTGTTGTGTCGCAACGGCTTTCTTTGCCTGGTGTGTTGACCCCTCGACTCCATTGGAGGAGCCGGACGGTGACTTACGGGAACAAGTTGCGGGAGCGGATCGCCGCCCCGGGAACGACCCCCCTGATCGGCGTGTACGACATGTACTCGGCGTCGATCGCCGCGGAACACTTCGACGGAATGTTCGTCTCGGGCTTCGGCTTCGCGGCCTCGCACTACGGGCTGCCTGACATCGGTTTCATTGCCTGGCCGGACATGGTGGCGTTCGTCCAGCGGCTGCGGGGCGCGTTCCCGCAACAGCACCTGCTGGTGGACATCGATGACGGGTACGTCGATCCGGAGGTCGCCTGCCATGTGGTCGAGGGCCTCGAACGCATCGGGGCCTCGGGCGTGATCCTGGAGGACCAGAAGCGGCCGCGCCGGTGCGGGCACGCCGACGGCAAGCAGGTGCTGCCGCTGAACGAGTACCTGGCGAAACTGGAGATGGTGCTGGCCACCCGGCGCGACCTGGTCGTGGTGGCCCGCACGGATGCCACCGACGAGCACGACATCCTGCGGCGGGCGGCCACGCTGGCGGCCACCGACGCGGACGTCATCCTGGTGGACGGGGTCCGAACCGTGGAATGGATCCGTCGGATCCGTGACGTGGTGGGAAACAAGCCGCTGCTGTTCAACCAGATCGCCGGCGGCAAATCCCCCAGGCTCTCGCTGAGCGAGCTGTCCGACCTGGGCGTGAACGTCGCGATCTACAGTACGCCGTGTCTCTTTGCCGCGCACGCGGCCATGGACTCCGCGCTCGTCGACCTCAAGCGTACCGACGGGCGACTCCCCGAGGTGGACGCGGAGAGCGGCATCGGAGTGCGGGCCTCGACCGAGCTGCTGGAGCGGAACATCGCACGTCTGCGGACCGCGACCGAGAGTGTGAACGCGTGAGGCCCGTCGCGCCCCGGCTGCGGACGGCGACGGTTCTGACAGTCGCCCTGCTGGGCGCCGCCACGGTGCCGGCCGTCGCCGAAAGCAGCCTGATCACCGTGATCGACAACTCGCACGCCGACTCGATTCTCGAGGTCGACCGGGCGGCCAACGTCCAGCAGGGCAGCAGTGGCACCGCGGGCAGTGACCACGACGGAAGCGCTGTCGACATGATGGAGGCGCTGGTGGGCGCGCCGGACCGGGAGGAAGACTGAGACGAGGAGGACACCGGCCGGGAGTCACCGTGATGGTGGCCCCCGGCTTTCCGCTGTCCGTTACAGCAACTTTCGCGGCTGCCTGTGCGTGCGCCCCGCTGCCAGGCGGGGCACTCCGCGGTGGAGAAACGCATGGAAACACACGTGGCAACAGTGGTGACGGCGACGGCCGGACCGGCCGGTCCCTGTCGCGACCGGAGCGGCACCAGTGACGTGCCGGCACATGCGAAGGGGCCCGGCCTGTGCGGCCGGGCCCCGGGCCGGTTCGTCAGTCCTCGCCCAGGTCGGGGCGTCCCGCCTCGTTCAGCTCGACGTCTTCGGGCTCGTCGCCGGTCTCGTCACCGGGCTCGCTGACGGTGGCGTGGGCGGTGGCGTCCCGAGGAACGGAGCCGAGAGTCGTGGCCTGGGCCGTTCCCATGACGGTGATGAGGGCGGCGGACGCAATGAGGAACAGGACCGGGGCGCGCGTGCTGAGGTTCATGCCCGGAAAACGATCAGTAACGCGGGGAGGTCACCGTTTCACGGCCGTGCCCCGATGCGGTGGAGCAGTGCTCGCTCGCTCCACGAGCCGCGTCGACAACTCCGTCCGCGTCCCCTCCGGGTGCTCGCCGTCCATCATCCGCAGCAACAACCGCAATCCCGTTGCCGCCATCTCCGCCAGCGGCTGGCGCACGGTCGTGAGAGCGGGCGTGGTCCACCGTGACTCCGGAAGGTCGTCGAATCCGACCACACTGACGTCATGCGGGATCCTCAACCCCCGTTCTTCTAAGGCCAGATAGGCGCCGAGCGCCATACGGTCGGAGCAGACGAAGACGGCCGTCGGCGGCTCGGGCAGATCGAACAGTTCATGCATGCTCCGGTACGCGACGGACTCGTCGAAAGCGCCGTCGCGCAGGTATTCCGGGCGGTACGCGATCCCTGCCGACGCCAGGGCGGACCGGTAGCCGGCGACCCGGGCGCTGCTGCACATCCTGCGGCGCGGTCCGGCGATCACGGCGATGCGTTCGTGGCCGAGCGCCAGCAGGTGTTCGGTCGCCGTCACTCCACCCTGCCAGTTGGCCGCGCCCACCGACACCACTCCGGGCGGCGGCTCGACCACCGGGTCGATCAGCACGAACGGAGTGCGGTGCTGCTCCAGCCACGCGTACTGAGAGCCCGTCAACTCGGTCAGGTTGAACAGCACTCCGGCCGACCCACGCACGGTCAGCTTGTCCAACCAGCCGCGCTGCGGGCGGCCGGCGCGGGTGCGGGACAGGGCGGCCGAGACGACCACGTCCAGACCCGCGTCGTGTGCCGCCTCCTCCGCGCCGTGCAGCACCGCACCCGACCAGGAGCTGTCCAGCGCATGCACGACGAGGTCGATCAGTCGCGGCGGCTTGGACGCGCCGAAGCGGGGTCTGCGCACGTAACCCAGCCGGTCCAGGGCCTCCGTCACCCGGCGTCTCGTCTCGGGGGCCACATCCTCCCTGCCGTTGACCACCTTCGAGGCGGTCGGTACGGACACCCCCGCCTCGCGGGCCACGACCGCCAGGGTCGGCCCGGCCGTCACGCTCACACCTGCCGTACGCACCATCGGGAACCACCTCTCCGGCCCGCCCGAAGGCCGGCGAAAGTTCGACCAGCGCCCTTTCGGAGCCGGTCGGGAACAGACGGCTCACAGAAAGCGCTTGCTATCCTAGGTGCGCCTCGGCGCGACGTGAAGACTCCGGAAAACGCGGGATCTTGAGCACTGGAAGTTGCGCAACCGCGGACGCGTGGCGCGGCCTCGATGGCATGAGGGCCATGAAAGCTGGGCCATGAAACACGGCTGGGCGCCGCGAGCAAGGTGTTTACCGCAGGGGCGAAGTGGGTGCGACGAGCCGTTCTACGTCCGCAGGGCCGATGTGAAGGCTCCGGTTCTCCCCGAGGGCACGGTGCCTTCACGTCGGCACGAAGGTCCGAAGCCGATGTCGAGCGTTCAGCTCGGCGGGCCCGGCTGTAACCGGTTGCGAACGAGATCGGGGTGTCGTCGAACGAGCCGCAGCAGCTGTTGGCTGTCCATTGTCCGGGGGTGCCGGCCTCGTACATGAACAGCTGATGCGGGTTGTTCCACCAGCGCGATCAGATCAACGCGCAGCCCGCTGTCGGCGTTGCGGTTCTCCTCGCCGCTTCGGCGGCCGCACCGAGTCCCGTACGACGACGTGGGTGCCCAGGACCCGGTGTTCGGCGTCTCCACTCTTGCGTCGGACGCCGCCCCCGGCGGCCTGTCGACGGTCGGCCACTGTGCGCAGGGCGACCCGGCCCATTTCCTCGTAAGGCACGTGCACCGTGGTCAGTTGCGGTGTGAGCTGAGACGCCAGGGGGATGTCGTCGTAGCCCGTGATCGACACGTCGTCCGGCACCCGCAAGCCTGCCTCGCACAGCGCCTGCATGGCTCCCGCGGCGACGATGTCGTTGCCGGCGAGCACGGCGGTGAAGTCAGGCGTCTCATGCAGCGCCGCCTGCACCGCGGCGTACCCGTGCTTGTCGTCGTACGGACCGTGCCGCACCAGCCCTTGGTCGAACGGCACGCCATATGCCTCGAAGGCCCGACGGGCTCCCTTCAACCTGTCTTGTGAGGTGGTGAGTTGAGCGGGGCCGGGTAAGGCCAGGATCCGCCGGTGGCCGGCCGAGAGCAGGTGGCCGGCCATGGCGTAGGCGCCGGACTCGTTGTCGTAGCCGATTGTCGTGGCCGGGACGTCCTCCTCCAGCGGGGGCCTGCCGACCAGGACCAGTCGCGAGCCGGCCGCGTCCAGCGAACGGGCGAACCGCGCCATACGCAGTCGGTACTCGTCGTAGTCGTAGGCGCCGCCGAGCAGAATCAGGGCGTCGACGCCCTGCCGGCGCATCAGGTTGACGAGGGCGAGTTCGCGTTCGGGGTCGTCGCCCGTGGTCCCGACGATCGACAGCCAGCCGCGCAGGGTGGCCGCACCCTCGACGCCCTTCGCCACGTGAGCGAATGCCGCGCTGGTGATGTTGTTCATGAGTATCGCCACCGTCGGAGTGCCGCCACCGGCCAGGGAGCGTGCGTGCGCGTTGGTGACATAGTCCAGGTCGCGGACGACCTTCATCACGCGGCGCCGCAGTTCATCGGAGACCGGGTAGCTGCCCGACAACGCGCGGGAAACGCTTGCCACGGACACACCCGCGCGTTCCGCCACATCCCGTATGGTCGCCCGGCCGGCATCACCCGTCGTCCTGCGCTGACTCACGTTGCGCCCCCTTCACTGTTCATGGGTGCCGACGAGGACGCCACGGTCACGGACCTCGCCGCGGCCTGATCAAGACACTGCAGGTGCCCGGCCCCCGTCGGTGCGGGAAACGTATCCCAATCGTCCGCGAGGAGAACTGGCCTGTGGACAACCCCGGTCGGCACCGTGGCCCGCGAGGTCGGCGGCGGCGCGAAACCTGCGCTTCAGGCCACCCGGGCCAGGTCGGCGTGGCGCACTTCGTGAGCGAGAGGCAGCCCGTCGGCCAGCCGTTCCAACTCCTCGACGACGATGCGGCCGAGCCGTTCCAACTCGTTTCCGAGGGAGCCGGCGATGTGGGGGGTCAGAAACACGTTCGGCAACCGGTAGAGCGGTGAGGCCGCGGGCAACGGTTCGGGTTCGGTGACGTCCAGCACCGCGTGGAGTCGCCCCGAGACCAACTCGTCGGTGAGAGCGGACTGGTCGACGAGGGCGCCCCGAGAGGTGTTGATCAGCACGCCGCCGTCACGGATCAGGGCGAGGCGGGCGCGGTCGAGCATGTGACGGGTTTCGGGGATGTCGGGCGCATGCAGGCTGACGATGTCGCTGTGTCGCAGAAGATCTTCCAGAGGGAGCAGCCGCGTGCCGAGTTCGGCGGCCTCCGCCGCGTCCACGTACGGGTCGTGCAGGAGAACCTCGAAGTCGTGCGGGCGCAACAGTTCCAACAAACGGCGCCCTACGCGCGAGGCGCCGACCACGCCGATCCGGCGGCCGAGGTTGCCGGTCGTCGAGGTTTCGGCGTGGGTCGGCTGGGCGTGAGTGCGGCGGAAGCGCTCACGGTGGACGAAGACGTCCTTCCCGGCGAGCAGGATCATCGCGAGCGTGTACTCGGCGACCGGGACGGCGTTGCCCGTCGCCGCGCTGGACACGGTCACCCCTCGGCCCCACAGGGCCCCTCCGGCGAGGGAGCGCACCGAGCCCGCGGCATGCAGGACCGTACGAAGGAGAGGTGCCGAATCGAGGATGTCCGGATCGAGCCGGGGACAACCCCAGCCGGTGATCAGGATCTCGACCTCGGCCAGTGTCGATGCCGCGGCGGGATCGGTGAAGTCCTTGACGACGTGCGTTGTGTCGATCTCGGCCGCCTTCCGTAGCCGGCTCACGAGCGACGGGGGAAACAGCAGGGGAAGGTGCACCGGGTCCATGGCGAACGCGGCCCTGGGCAGCTGGACGCTGGGCATGACTCTCCTGAGGTCCCGGGGGGAAGCGTTTTCTGAAAACGCCTTCTACCGTAGATCTGGGGTTGCGGGTGGTCAATCAGTCGGACGAGCGCGGGGTGGAGCCCTCTCGGTCGGTTGCCGGCGCAGAGTAAATAGCCATCTCAGAGCGGCCGTTGAGGTGGGAATGAGGGCCGGGACCTCTGAATGTGGGGGGGGGGAGACGGAACGTGTTTCTGGCCGTGGAGGTACCTGGTGGAGCGACGGAGGTGAGGGGTGAGGGGTTGTGCGGGTGCAGAGGTGCTGGCGACCGGTTGTCGTCGTCTCCTCGCGAGCAGCGAGCCAGAGCGGACCGCGACGACGGCCTTGGTCGATCCATCATCCTGACCGGCGCTCCCTGCATCGTCCGCATCGGGCTGTGCAGGTCAAGGCCCGGGTATTCGCAGCCGACGCGGCGACGGTCCGCTGGCGGGTGGTACCTGAGGTGCGCACTGGAGTTCTCAGCAAGGAGGCGGTCCCGTTGACGGATCAGCGGAAGCGACGGAAGCCTTGATCGATCAGTAGCAGTAACCGCTTTCTACTCGCTGCTACGACATTGGTCTGCAGAACGAGCGTCCGCCGACACTTCCATCGGCAGGCGCATTCCCCTTCCTCGCGAAACAGCGGTCGAGTGCACCCAGCGGCGGCTACGGCCATCTTGGCTTCGGCACTCCGATGTACGCCGGATGGCCCTGCCGCGGACTCGTGCGGCGGAATACTGCGCGCCTTTGTGGTGCTCTTGTCATACCGGTGCGTGAGTGCGGCGAAGGGCTGGTGAGCAAGTGGCAGCGGACCAGACGGACCCACGGGCACGAGTCCAGGCAGACCCCGACCCCGGTCCCGTCGTCACGACCCCCTACGGGGCCGTACGCGGGAGGTACGAGAACGGCATCGCCGCTTTCCGCGGCATCCCGTACGCGGCACCCCCTTTCGGCGCCCGCAGATTCCGGCCGCCCGTGCCGCCCGAGCCCTGGGACGGCGTACGCGACGCGGGATCCTTCGGCGCAACGCCGCCGAAACCGCCGTACTCCGAAGCGTTCGCCCAGTACCTGTCCGACCCCGTGGTGGAGGGCGACGACTGCCTCAACCTCAACGTGTGGACTCCCGACCTCGGGCCCGGCGCTCGGCTTCCCGTTCTCGTCTGGCTGCATGGCGGCGCTCTGACCAGGGGATCCTCAGCGGTGCCGGTGTACGACGGACAGAACTTCGCTCGGGACGGAATCGTTTTCGTCTCGATCAGCTACCGGCTGGGAGTGGAGGGCTACGGACTGTTCCCCGATGCCCCCGCGAACCCCGGTCTGCGTGATCAGCTTGCCGCGCTCGAGTGGGTGCATTGCTCGATCGGGGCTTTCGGCGGTGACCCTGACAAGGTCACGCTGGCGGGGCAGTCCGCCGGAGCCATCAGCGTCGGCGCTCTGATCGCGGCCCCGCAGGCACAAGGCCTGTTCCGGCGAGCCGTTCTCCAGAGCGGACCGCCGGAGGCTTTCGAGCGGGACAAGGTCCGGCGCATGGTCCGCCGTATGGCGAGCCGACTGAAGATCCCCGCCACCGCGGAGGCCTTTGCCGCTGTCGACCGGGATCTGCTCCTGCGCACGCAGGCGGAGGTCGGCAGGCTCAGCAGCCCTGTCCTCGGCGGGCCGGCCTTCGGCATCATCGTCGACGGCGACCTCGTCCCGCGCGACCCTCTCGAGGCCCTCGTCGCCGGTGACGCGGCTCCGGGCGTCGACCTGCTCCTCGGCTGGACCCGGGACGAGTACCGGTTGTGGCTGGTTCCGGGCGGCCTGATGGAGCGCGTGGACCGGATGGGGCCCGTCGCCCTCGCCGGCGCCATGGCCCGCTGTCACTGCGGCCATGAGGTGCCGCGCGGATACCGCGCCCTGCACCCCGAGGCGGGCACCGCCGAGATCGTCGGTCAGATGGTCACCGACAACCTGCTGCGCGGCCCCCTGCAACGGCTGGCCGAGGCCCGCCCAGGGGTGTCGTACGTGTACGAGTTCGCCTGGCCCTCGTCGAAGCCCGGCCTCGGCGCCTGCCATGCACTGGAGCTCGGCTTCGTCTTCGACACCGGCGAGACGGCCGAGTCCGCGAAACTGGCCGGGGGCGGCGCACCGCAGAAACTCGCCGATGCGATGCACGGGGCCTGGACACAGTTCGTGGCCACGGGTGACGCCGGCTGGGAGGCGTGGGGGTCGGCGCATCCCGTGCGAATCTTCGGTGAGGTGGACGGCGGGCGGTACACGGAAGACGGTACTGCGTATGAGGTCGACGGTATGTCGTATACCGCATACGGCCCGCGGGACCGTGAACTGGCCCTGTGGACCGCCGCGGCGGCCATCGCACCACGAGGGGAATCCGTCGACGAGACTGCGTCGCCGGACCCGCTGCCCGGCAAGACCCTGCGCAGCGCCGAACTCAGGTCCGCGGTGCGCCGATTGCGTCGGGCCGGGGGAGTGAGGGGACGCTGATCGTCGCATGCTTCGGCAATGGCGGCCGGTGCGCGGATTCCGTACGGGTTGACGCTCGAAGCACCCCCGGCAGTGCCTGGTCCAACCTGCTCCTGGCCCGACGACCCGTCGGGGGTCTCCCCGAGGTGACCGTAGACCGGAGTACCGGAAGTTCGCCGCCGAGCACCCGTGGCGCGGGAGGGGCGGACACCGCCGCCTTGGCGCGCAGACTCCGGCATCGTACTGCTCGCTGCGCGTCCGCAATCTCCTCGTCCTCCTTTACCGCACCACCCCCGAAAACCAGGGCTAACCGCTTTCTCCGACGGTGGCTGAGTCTCGCCTCGGTGGGCCGGAGGGACAGAGGCCTACGCCGAGGTCAGCGTCCGGGCGATCGATGCGACCGCCTCCGGGCCGACCCGGCAGCAGCCGCCGATCAGCCGTGCCCCCGACTCTCGCCAGCCCAGGACCTGTTCGGCGGTGAAGGTGGATCGGCCGCTCCAGGCACGGGCAACCGCGTCCCACACCTCACCGCTGTTGGGGTAGACCACGACCGGTTTGCCCGTCACCCGGGCCGCGGTCGCCACCGCAGCTTCGGCGTCTTCCGGGGCGCAGCAGTTCACCCCGACCGCGATCACCTCGTCCGCGTCGGCGGCCAGGGCGAACGCCTCGTCCAACGGCTGCCCCGCGCGCGTGCGGTCACCGGCGATCGAGTACGACAGCCACGCCGGCACCCCCAGCCCGCGTACCGCACGCAACAGGGCTTCGGCCTCATCGGCGTCGGGAACCGTTTCCAGAGCGAGCACATCGGGCGCCGCGGCGGCCAGAACCTCCAGCCGGGGGCGGTGGAAACGTTCCAGTTCCGCGATGCTCAGCCCGTAGCGGCCCCGGTATTCGGAACCGTCCGCGAGCATGGCCCCGTACGGCCCCACCGAAGCGGCGACCCACAGCGGGTGGACGAGGCCCTTGTTCCGGGCCTGGCGGGCGGCCTCCTGGGCGAGTTCCACGCTCAGCGCCAGTAGTCGCGCAGCCTCGTCCTGGTCGATGCCGCGTTTGGCGAAGCCCTCGAAGGTTGCCTGGTAGCTGGAGGTGATCGCCACGTTCGCGCCGGCCTCGAAGTAGGCGAGGTGCGCCTGAGTGATCGCCTCGGGCTGTTCGGCGAGCAGCCGTGCCGACCACAGTTCGTCGCTCAGGTCGTGCCCGGCGGACTCCAGCTGGTTGGACATGCCGCCGTCAAGGACGACGGCTCCCGCGGCGAGAGCCGTGAGGAGGGGGGTCCCGGCGCGGGGAGCGGGGTTGTCGCTGGTCATGTCACGACGCTAGTCGAAGGGGCGACCAGCAGTCGGATCCGTCCGGTGATTGAACGGAGTGCCCGCGATATGGAATGGGACGTGCCCGATCAGTGCCGTAACCCCGCCGGTGCCGTACTGGAGGGCCGTCCCACGCTCCACGATGATCGCGGGCGGATCGGGGCGGCGACCGTGGTCCAGGGATGGTTGCCGCCCTGGGTGTGCACTGCTTGCCGTCGGCGCGCCGTGGGCAACGGAAGTCGCTGTCCCTGCTCAGGACGAGGGTCCCGCCACCGCGCACGGTAAGCGTTCCCTCGCCGCGGAAAACGCCGTCGTAGGTTGTCGTCCCGGAGGTCACGGTGACCGCGGTGTCGCCGGCGAGCGTCACGTCCCGGTTCGCGAGGACGTCGGCGGGGCGGTGACATCCCCGGCCTCGGCGGCCATGCCGGAGAGCGGTGGCGACGAGGGCGGCGACGGTCGCGAGGGCACCGACGACCGCTACCGAGGTGTGGAAAGGGTTGCGCACGCATCGGAGACGCGCAGGGAGCCGCACGAATATCAGAAAAATGTTCCCCCGGACTTCGTCCAGGGTTCGGCTCACCCGGAAAACCCCCTTCCCGCCGGAAACCTCCTGAAAGGGCTTTCCGTCAAGTCCCGTCCAACCCGTTGACCTGCCCGTAACGCGCCCTTACCTTTTCGGCGTTCGTCATTTCACATGCCGTTCGGAGTTCCGAACGCCCCTCGCGAGGTGGTCGCGTGCATCCCCATCCGCTCGTCCCCCGCCGCGTCGGCCCCCAGGTGCGATCCGATGCCCTCCATGAGGACAACTGCTCGGCGAACCCTGCCTTCGCCATGGGTTGTCCATGCAACTGACGCGCCGTCAGTATCGGTCGTCCATCCCCCGTCACGCCCCGACGGCACTCCGTCGAACGGCCCCAAGCGCCCCACCGGTCCGGGCCTTCGGCCCGCACCTGGACGACACCCTCGAATTCGGCGTCTCCGTCGCCGACACCGTGAAGGAGAGTGCGTGAAATGAGACGTGCGTACGCGACCCTGCTCGCCCTCTGTCTCCTGCTGATGGGTGCCCTGGCGACCGCGGGACCCGCCCAGGCGGCACCCGTGACGATCGTCAACGGCACGCAGTTCACAGACACTTCGGGCAGCCCGGTACACGCCCATGGCGGTGGATTCCTCAAAGTCGGCTCCTACTACTACTGGTTCGGTGAGAACCGCAACGCCGACAACACCTTCCGGTACGTGGACGCCTACCGCTCCACCGACCTGCGGAACTGGGAGTTCCGCAACCATGTCCTGACCCGGTCCAGTGCTTCCGAGCTGGCCGCCGCCAACATCGAACGCCCGAAGGTCATGTACAACGCGTCCACCGGCAAGTTCGTGATGTGGATGCACAAGGAGAACGGGACCGATTACAGCGAAGCCCGAGCAGCTGTCGCCGTGTCGGACACCGTCGACGGAAATTACACCTGGCAGGGCAGTTTCCGCCCGCTCGACCAGCACATGTCCCGGGACATCACCGTCTTCGTGGACAGCGACGGCGCCGGATACATGGTCTCGGCAGCACGCGAGAACTACGACCTCCAGATCTACCGGCTCACCGCCGACTACGCCGGTATCGCAAGTCTGGTCGCCGACCCCTGGCACGGCGGCCACCGCGAGGCGCCGGCCTTGTTCAAGCGGGGCGGCGTCTACTTCATGCTCACCTCCGGCGCAACCGGCTGGAGCCCCAACCAGCAGCAGTACGCCACGGCGACCTCGCTCGCCGGCCCTTGGTCGGCCATGACGAACGTCGGCGACTCGACGGCGTACGGCTCACAGACCGCGTACGTGCTGCCCGTGCAGGGCACTTCGGGGACCTCGTACCTCTACTTGGGTGACCGCTGGGGCAACTCCTTCGGCGGGACCGTCAACGACTCCCGTTACGTCTGGCTGCCGCTGACCTTCCCCTCGACCACCTCGCTGTCGATGTCCTGGTCACCCGAGGTCACCGTCGACACGGCGGCCGGAACGGTTACCGGAACGAGTGCCACGTACAACACGCTCATCGCCCGGCACAGCAGCAAGTGCGCGGACGTCACCAGTCAGTCCCTCTGGGCGGGTGCCCAGATCAAGCAGTACGACTGCAACGGCGGCAACAACCAGAACTACTGGTTCAAGTCCGTCGGAAGCGGTTACTACCAGTTGGTCGTCAGAAGCAGTTCACTGTGCGTCCAGGAGAACGCGAGCACGATCAGTCAGGAGAACTGCACGACGGCCACGAGCCAGCAGTGGTCGCTGACGACGTCCGGCAGCTACGTGAGTCTGACGTCGCGTGCGAGCGGAGAATGCCTGGACGTGAGCGGCGCGTCCACCGCCGACTCCGCCGCACTCATCACTTACGCGTGCAACGGAGGGACCAACCAGCAGTGGACGCGCGGAAGCTGACCGGCATCAGGCGAGCAGGTCGATCGCGTCGATCGATGTGCCCGCGCTGAGGTAGGAGGTCGCCCCCGAACCGCTCACCACGTTGATCTTCAGCACGTTGTACTGGCTGGTGTCCGTGAGCCAGGCGCTCGCAGGAACGCTGTAGGTGAACGTGTAGTTGTTGCCCCGGTAGGACCCGTTGGTCAGGGACCGGGTGCTCGGCTGGGTGGGCGGGGAGGGGATGGCCGAGGTCCAGGTGTCGTTCACGACGATCTGCGGCCGGCCGTTGGCGTAGGCCGTCGTCACCCCGATGCGCAGGGTGTGTGCGGCGGCGGCCTGGGCCGCTGTGAGCTTGAAGTACACGAGCAGACCGCTGTTGACGTCCTTCCAGATGTAGCAGGGGAACGCCGAGGTCTCGCTGCCGCTGCCGATCACGACGTTGCCGGTCCATGCGGCGGCCCGGACGTCCGACGGATGCGCGTACGTCATCAGGTCGGCGTTCTTGAAGCCGCTCGGTGTGCCGGTCCAGTCGTTGATCCGCCAGATCGCGCTCGCGTTGCCCGGGTCGTTCGAGGACGGGATCGCGATCGAGTTGAGGGTGGTAGTCCCGCCTGCGGATACGGTCACCTGCGTACTGTAGACAGCCAGTTCGCTCTTGTGGACGGTCAGTGTGTACGTGCCGGGGAGCACCCCGGTGATCGAGAAGTAGCCGTCGGACGAGCGTGCCGAACCCCAGTACTGTGCAGCGGGGTTGGCCAGTCCGACTGTGTACGGGTACGCCGTGTTGCGTCCCGTGATGCCGACTCCCGCGACCCGGCCCCGGCCGCTCGCCGCGACATACCCGGAGATGCCGAGCGAGTCCGCCCACGAGGTGGTCAGGGCGCCCGGAAACAGAGACGAGGAGGGGGCGCCGCCGTCGGTGAAGGCGATGACATAGGGCCCCTGGAGGCCGAACCGCTGTTCCTCGGTCTGGTTCTGGCCGTAGTAGAGGATCTCGTACAGCCCTCCGCCGTCGGCGCTCTGATGGCGCAGGAGGGAACGGTAGAAGGGTCCGCCCGAGGCCTTCTCGTGGTTGCTGCGCACGATCCAGAGACCGACGCTGCCGGTCGTCCAGCCGATGTAGTCGTAGTCGATGACGCGCAGCTTGGAGTAGTGCTTGGAGCGGGTCTGGCCGTCGGACTTCGCGAAGACGTCGGAGGCCTCGATGGTGCTGGTCGTGTACGTGTAGGAGTCGGGCTCGTCGTTGAGGAACAGGCCCGCCTTGACGCGCACGATGTAACGCGTTGCCGAAACGGAGGTGTCGGCCTTGTTGGTCCACAGGTAGACGTTGTTCTCGCCGCTCCGGGCCGCGTAGTAGTGCTTGAGCGTGCCGTGGGTGACCGAGATCAGGATGGTCGAGCCGGACTGCGCGATCGTCACCGTGGAACTGCCGAGGCCCGACTCGATGTGCGAGTTCATGCCGCCGTAGCCCTGGTACTCAGTTCCCCGGTAAGCCAGCGAGGTGAGGTCGCCGGTGGATTTGCTGACCTTGAAGAGCAAGTTGGCGCCGGTGTCGACGACGTAGTTCGAGCCGTCGTCGCTGTAGCCGAAGGCCGCTGCCGCGGCCGGTGCGGCGAACGGGCCGGACAGGGCGGCCGATCCTGCCGTGGCCGCGGTGCCGAGGACGAAGGTGCGGCGTCGGATCGGCCGGTGGTTCTCGGATCCGGACATGGGGGTGCCTCCTTCGGGAGGTGTGGGGGTGCGGGTGCCTGAGAGAGTGACAGTTGAATCGATTTCGCGAAAGGGCTTTCGCTCGCGAGAGGTTGCCAATCTCGTGAAATCTGCCCTTGCTCTAGAAAGCGCTTGCCGGAGGCGATACGGTCCAGCCGCCACCCCCTGTTGCCGTGACGGAGGAGCCGCAAGTGAGACGTTTCAACATCGCCGTGCTGGCGGCGCTGACCCTGGCCGCCGGGCTGACGGCGGCGCCCGCCGCTCAGGCGCACAGTGGCCGCACGCCCCTCGGTATCGACAACTGCGCCGCAACCGCTTGTCACTTCGACGTCCCGACCGGCACGTACGACGTCGAGGTCGTCCTCGGTGGCGCCGTCGAGTCGAGTACCGGCATCACCGGGGAGACCCGGCGGGCCCTGCTCGCCGAGACCGCCGTTCCCGCCGGCGAACGTGTTGTCCGCAGTTTCACGGTGCACGTCCGGACCCCTGAGGGGGAGCCGACGGGCGCGGCCGGAACCGCCGGTCTGGATCTGGTGATCGGCGGATCGGCGCCGGCCCTGGCCGACATCAGGGTCACCCCGGCCCGGCACGCGCGGCAGGTCTTCCTCGTCGGTGACTCCACGGTCTGCGACCAGCCCGGAGACCCGTACACCGGGTGGGGCCAACAGTTGCCGCAGTACCTGCGCAGAGGAGTGTCGATCGCCAACTACGCCGATTCCGGTGAGAGTACGGTCACCTACCTGGGGAACCCGCTGCTCTGGGCCACGGTTCAGCCGCTGATCCGCCCCGGCGATCTGGTCCTCGTCCAACTCGCCCACAACGACAAGACGACCGATGAGCCGACCTACCGGGCCAATCTCGAGACACTGGTGGCGGGAGTGAGGGAGAGGGGCGGTCGACCGGTCCTGGTGACGCCCATCGTGCGTCGCTGGTTCAACGCCGACGGCACGCTGGACAACGGAACCGCACTGCTGGTCAACGGACTTGGTGTCGACCATCCGGCGGTGATCCGCTCGGTCGCCGCCGCGCAGGGGGTACCCCTGATCGATCTCACCGCGCAGACCAAGGCGCTGGTGGAGTCCCTCGGAGTCGAAGGATCGAAGGCGCTCTACCTTTACAACGAGAAGCGCGACAACACGCACACTTCCGTGCACGGAGCAACGGTCTACGCGGGCCTGGTCCGCGACGAACTCGTCGCCCGGCATCTGGTGCCGCGGGGCACCGTGCGGGTGGGATGAACGCCTGGGGGCGCCCCGACCGGAACCGGGACGCCCCCAGGTCCTGGCATCACCAGGCTCCGCCCCGGCCGCGAAGGAAGACAGCAGATGCATCTGCCCCCGCCCGACCTCGCCCGCAGCCCCCGCACCGGCTACACCCGCGCCCACTGGGAAGCCACCGCCGACGCGCTGCTCGCCGCGGTGGAGCCGTACACAACCGAGGATCACGCTCTCTACCACTTTCCCGGCGCACGGGAGAGCTGGTCGGGCCGCCTCTCCGACGGCCTGGAAGGGTATGCGCGCACGCTGCTGCTGGCGGCCTTCCGCCGGGACGAAACGGCGTTGGAGCGATACGCAACCGGTCTCGCAGCCGGTGTCAGCGGCGTCTGGCCCCGCATCGAGGACCGCGGTCAGCCCCTCGTGGAGGCCGCGTCGATCGCCCTCGCGCTGCGACTGACCCGACCGTTGCTCTGGGACCGCCTCGACGACGGCGTCCGGCAGCGCGCCGCGGTCTGGCTCGCAGACGCGCTGACCGCCGAGGCCTGGCCGTGCAACTGGGAGCTGTTCCCGGTGACGGTAGGCGGTTTCCTGGAGTCCGTCGGTCATCAGCCGGAGGCCTCCCGGGAGGCGATCGACCGCGGGCTGGAGCGCATCGAGCAGTGGTACGTCGCCGACGGCTGGTACAGCGACGGTGCCGGCCGTGCCTTCGACTACTACAACGGCTGGGCGATGCATCTCTACCCGGTCCTGCACGCCTGGCTGGCCGACGACCCCGAGCTGCTCACCCTCTACGGCGATCGGCTCAGGACCCATCTCGACGACTACGCTCACTTGTTCGGTGGCGACGGCGCCCCCCTGCACCAGGGCCGTTCCCTCACCTACCGGTTCGCCACCACCGCTCCGCTGTGGCTGGGCGCCCTGACCGGCTACACCCCGCTCCTGTCCGGCGAGACCCGGCGCCTCGCCTCGGGTGCGCTGAAGTACTTCCTGGAACGCGGGGCGGTAGATGAGCACGGCCTGCTGACCCTCGGCTGGCATGGCCCCGACGAGTCGGTTCTCCAGGGCTACTCGGGACCGGCATCCCCCTACTGGGCGAGCAAGGGTTTCCTCGGCCTGCTCCTGCCCCCGGAGCATGAGGTGTGGACCGCGACGGAGGAGGCGGGGCCGGTGGAACGGGGAAACGCCGTTACTTCCGTTTCCGCGCCCAACTGGCTGCTGCAGTCGACTTGTTCGGACGGCCTGGTTCGTCTGCACAACCACGGCAGTGAGGACGTTCGCTACGACCCGTACTACACGCGGTTCGCCTACTCCACCGTCACGCGGCCGCTGGACGCACCACCGGACAATGTCGTCATGGTCGGCGGCGACCCACGTCGCGAGGGCATCGTCCCGCTCGGGGTGGGGGACGACTGGGCGGCCTCCCGGTATGGCCTGAGCTGCGGGGCCGAGGTCACGAGCCTGGTGGTGGCCGAGGGCGCGGTGGAGGTGCGGGCGAATCTGGTGGTCGGCGGGGATCCGGGCACGGAAGTGCGCATCACGGGCTGGGTTCCGGTGGAGGGCGGGGATGAGCGGGTGCGGGCGGAGCTGGTGCCCGCGCACGGACTGACCGGTACCGGCACCCTGTCGGGTGAGCTGGGTGCAGGCCCCGCGACTCTCTTCGTCGCGGTGGCCCGCCTCACGGCCGAGCCGACCCCGCGGCCCCTTCGGGAACTGGTTTCCGTGGAGGTGCGGAGGACGGAGGCCGTGGAGGGCGGTACAGTTGACGGCGCGTACGACCTGAGTGTCCGTTGGCCCACGGGTGCGGAACGGCATTTCCGCTTCAAGGCTTCAGACTCGCCCTCCGCATCGGCGTCGTGGTCGGTGAAGCCTCGGTGAGCGCCTTTGAGCTGGAAGCGGCAACCGGGTCTACTGCTGCCGTACTCGGCGCTGTTCCAGGGCTTCAGGAGACGGGAGGTCGGCTCCAGCCGTACGGGGCGACGTGGACGTTGACGTACTGATTCGGCCGTGAACATGATGGCGGTCGGATGCGGCCGTCGGGGCGCACGGGACCTGTGCCGGATCGGTGGACCTGACTCGTCGACGTGTCGTGACCGGTCTCGGCGAGTGCGTGCTGGTGCAGGGGATTCTCCGTTGCCTCGCGAGAACGGAGTGCAGAAGAATCAGCGCATGACTTCTGCCATTCGTCACGTGACGATCCACAGCTCCGATTCCTACGCCCTCGGCACCTTCTGGTCCCAAGTGCTCGGCCAGCCTCTCCATGAGGACGACAAGCCGGGTGACGAGGAGGCGTTGATCGAGGGCGCGGGCATCCTCTTCGTCACCGTCCCGGACGCCGAGAGTCGCAGGAGCCGCCTTCATCTCGACCTGCAGCCGCAGGACCGTACCCGCGAGGAGGAGGTGGAGCGACTGCTCGAACTCGGCGCCACACTGGTCGCCGACCGCCGCAGGCCCGACGGCACCGGGTGGGCGGTCCTCGCCGATCCGGAGGGGAACGAGTTCTGCGTGGAGCGCAGCGCGGGAGAGCGAGCCGCAGGCTGAAGCGGCGGCCACGGGGCACGGCATGGACGGGTCCGGTGGCTGACTGCTCAGCAGGGGTGAATCGGTGACGAAGTGAAATCCGGCGGAATCGGTTCCTGGGAGAGTTCGTGGAGTTCGTGGGAACGACCTGCCGGAATCAGATCAGCGGAAACAGATCAGCGGGGACAGTTCGGCGGAGGCCGCAAGAACTTGCTCCTAGCGTGGACCGCATGCGTGCTCCCAGGCCCATCTCCGATCGCTTCGCCGACCTTCACCATGCCGACGCCCCCCTTCTCCTGCCCAACGCCTGGGACCATGCCACCGCGATGGCCATGGCGGACAAGGGGTTCCAGGCGATCGGTACGACGAGTCTCGCTGTGGCGGCGGCGGTGGGGCTGCCGGACGGGGCGTCAGCCACGCGCGACGAGACTCTGCGGCTCGCGCTGATTCTGGGTTCGCAACCGTTTCTCCTGTCGGTCGACGCGGAAAGCGGTTTCAGCGAAGATCCCGACGAGGTGGCCGAGTTCGCCCGGGAGCTTGCTGCGGTGGGCGCCGTAGGCATCAACCTGGAGGACTCCCTGGGGCCGGTCGACCGGCATGCGGCGAAGATCGCCGCGGTCAAGGCTGCCGCGCCCGGCCTCTTCGTCAACGCCCGTACGGACACGTACTGGCTCGGCGTGCCCGACGGAAACGGCGTGCGCGCCGGACGTCGCCGACACGGCATACGCAGTGCAGCCGAAACGCTGTCCCGCCTCGACGCCTATCAGCAGGCGGGCGCGGACGGGGTCTTCGTTCCGGGGCTGACCGATGGACGTGAGATCGCCGCGCTCGTGGCACGCCTGGACGTGCCGCTCAACGTCCTCTATTCGCCGAGCGGCCTCACCGTCCCCCAACTCGGCGACCTGGGGGTGAGTCGCATCAGTCTGGGTTCGTTTCTGTACCGGAGAGCACTGGGTGCGGCGCTCGACGCCCTCGATGAGATTTGCGAGGGGGACAGGCCGGGTGGCCGTACTCCGTCCTACGAAGACATACAGAACTGGGGCACCGACGCGGTACGCCATGTCTGAGGGCGTCAGGTGTCGGCGTCGCCTGTTTCGGTCTCCCGCGGCCAGTGGGTCAGGGCCATGTGCAGGGCCTCGATCCCCTTGTCCCACGACCGCTGTACGTCCCGGGGCGCACCGAAGCCGCCGGCGGCCTCCAGCGTGCAGTACCCGTGAAAGGTGCTGCGCAGCAGGCGGACGGCGTCGGTGAGGTCGGGTTCGTCGAGTCCGTAGGCGCGGAGCATCCCGTAGGTGATCTCGGCGGTCCGACGCGGAGCGGGGGACCGGGCGGCCAGGTCCCGGTCGACCTCCTGATCGAGCTGGATCTGGGTGGCGGCGTACCGGCCCGGATGCCGGAGGGCGTACTCCCGATACGCCCCCGCGAAGGCGATCAGCGCCTCCTTGCCGGCGAGTCCCACGACGGCCACGGCGATCCGGTCGATCATCTCGCCGCCGACCAGCAGCGCGAGCCTTGTCCGTAGTTCCCGGAGGTTCCTGACGTGCGAGTACAGGCTCGCGTCCTTGACTCCGAACCGTCGGGCCAGCGCCGAGATGCTGACGTTGTCGAAACCGACCTCGTCGGCCAGCTCCGCGGCGGCTTCGACGAGGCGGTCGGTGGTCAGGCCGACTCGTGGCATGGTGACCGCCTTGTGTGCGCTCGGACCTGCAGGTATCAGGCAGGATCCTAAGGCTTTCGCGGGTGAGCCGGAGGACGGCGGGTGGAGACGACAGGTGAGACGGCCGATGGAGACACCGTCGTGGAGCTGACCGAGGGTCCTGGAACCGCTCCGCAACCGTTTACCCGCCCCGATCTCCTCTCACGTTGCCGTTGCCGTTGCCGATGCCCATGCCGATGTCAATGCTCGTGCTGGCGTCTGGGGTTCGCCCCTGGGCCACGGTGTCGGAAAGGGATCCCGCATCGGCGGACCGGTTCGCCGATCACGCTCGGCAGCTGCTCTGCGCGGCCAGGAAATTACGGGCACCGCACGGCATGGGCTGGGAGCATGATCGACAAGCTGACTCTGTCGCCCGGGACCAGACCCAGACCTAGACCCAGACCCAGACCCGATACCCGAACCTCGCCCCCAGTCCGCGAAGACGGCCCCGGACCCGCAACCCGGGCCCGCAACCCGGCCCCGTACCCGCAACACAGCCCCAGCCTCAGCCCCGGACCCCGTACCCCGCTCGCAGCCCCGACTCCCGCCCCTCCCGAGCCCCGTAAGGACGCCTCGCATGCCAGTGCCCGCCGACCCCACCGTTCTGCACCCCATGCCCGAGCAGCGGAGGGTCGTGCTGCTCAGGCCGCTCGTGAAGTCCCCGCTGATCGAGGTCGGGGAGTACACGTACTACGACGATCCCGACGACGCCACGGCGTTCGAGGCGCGCAACGTCCTCTACCATTACGGTCCGGAGAAGCTCGTCATCGGCAGGTTCTGTGCGCTGGGAACCGGAGTGCGGTTCCTCATGAACGGCGCCAACCACCGTATGGACGGCCCCTCCACCTTCCCTTTCCCCACCATGGGCGGTTCCTGGGCCGAGCACTTCGACCTGCTCACCGGCCTGCCGAACCGAGGGGACACCGTCGTCGGGAACGACGTGTGGTTCGGTTACGGCGCGACGGTGATGCCGGGCGTCCGGATCGGACACGGCGCGATCATCGGCGCCGGGTCCGTGGTCACCGCCGACGTGCCCGACTACGGGATCGTCGGCGGCAACCCGGCCCGTCTCATCCGCACCCGCTACAACGAGACCGACGTCGCCCGGCTGCTGGCGGTCGCCTGGTGGGACTGGCCGACCGGGCAGATCACCGACCATGTACGGACGATCATGTCCGGCAGTGTCGACGACCTGGAGGCGGCCGCACCGAGCGCCGTGGCTCCACCCGCGGAAACCCCGGAAACCGATTCCCGGAGGACATCCATGCGAGGTCCTGCCTAACCCGCCGGGTACCAGACCCGAAGTTCCGGCCCCGGGGTCCCGGCGACCGCGAACGCGAGTGCCGCTCCGGGATCCGGCTCCGGGTCCCGGCTCCGCGTCTCGGCTCCGATATCCGAGTCCGGATCCGGATCAGCGACCCGAGTCGGCTCCGCGGTGCCGATCCGCACGGGGCTCAGCTGATCGGTGCGAAGAGCACGCCCAGCTTGTCCACCTCGTCGCCCGCGCGGCCCGTGAAGCCGACGATCTGCCAGCCGGACGGGGCCGTGAAGGTGGTGGCGTCGGTCGTCGCCGTACCGGAGGACAGGGTGCGGCCCCTGTCGGTGGTGAAGGCCGCCGAGAAGATTCTGGTACGGCCGTCCTTCTGGCCCTGCGTCAGCTTCACCGAGGTGAGGTGTTCGCCCGTAGCCAGCGTCAGTGTGGTCGCCGTGCCGCCCGTGCCGCCGTGGGTGAGGGTCGTACCGCTGTCGTGGGTCAAAGCCACCGCGTCGAGGCGGGCTCCACCCCGCAGGGTCAGCGTGCGCGGGGCCGAGACGGCCGGCAGGTCGTCCGCGTCGTTGAACGCGGTGCCGTGCGGACCACCGAAGAAGTCACTGGCCCGCAAGGCCGAGTTGAGGGTGTAGGAGAAGTCGACGGTGTGCGGGAAGTGGTCCGACAGGTTGCCGCCGGCGGAGTCCAGGAACGAGGCCCACTCGTTGTGGTAGCGAGTGGCGTTGAGGGTCAGGAGCTTGCTGCCACGGTAGAAGACCTTGTCCACGACCTCGCAGTCGTTGGTCGGCGCGGTCGTCGGGCACAGCAGCGCGTCCGTGCCCTGGGTGGGCCGCGTGCCGCCCTTCACCCGCTGTACCCACGCGTCCGTCAGGCCGTTCTCGTCGGCGAGGGTGCGGATGTTGTCCCCCGCGCGGGTGTAGCGGGTGTTGGTGTCGCCCATGACGAGCACCGCGTTGCCGGAGGAGTTCGCCTGGATGAAGTCCGACAGCTGCTCGATGTTGGCGCGGCGGGCGGCCAGCGCGTCGTCCGAGTCGTCCGCGTTGGTGTGCACGTTGTAGAGGTCCATGAAGACGCCGTCGGCCAACCGGACCCGGGACAGCGTGAAGCCCTTGGGGGTGAGACAGTTGGTTCCCGTGCAGTCGTTCCACCGCACGCGTTCGAAGTCCTCGAAGGCGTAGTCGGAGAGGGTGTTGAGGCCGTCGCCTATGGCCGCGCCACCACTGGTCGCGGTGCGGTACGGGTGGTTGTCGCCCGCGTAGAGCGCCGCGTGGTAGTTGAAGTCCTCCTGGACGTTCACGATGTCGTAGGCCGCCAACCGCGGTGAGATCAGCGGTGTGTTGGTCTCGGGGTGGCCGGAGCTGAGGCCCTCGGGGAGGCCCGCGACGTTGTACGTCAGGACGTTGAAGGTGCCGGATGCGGCGGCGGCGGTGGCCGCCTGGGCGGGGGTCACGGCGGTGGCGGTGAGGCCGGTCAGAGCCAGGACGCCGGCCGCCAGTGTGCCGATGAGTCGTCTCATGTGAGGGGATCTCCGGTGGGGGGAAGAGCGGCGAAGGAGCTGAACAAAGCTCAGATTGAGGCCGTCCGGAGTGACGCACAAGGGCTGTTGAGGAAACAGTGAGTACGGAGGAGAAAACGCTTACCCCCGTTGGTTCCGGGTGCCCTGCTTGTTCTCTTTGCGTTGCCTGCGGCGCTCCCCTCGCGACCGGTACGACTCCTCCAGCTTTCCGACCGGCGCCTGGACGTGTCCCGGCTCCCGTCCGTCGTTTCCGCCCGCGCACCGCCACACCGCGTGCCCGTCCTCCCACCCCGCGTGCATGCCGAGCCGGTGCTCGGCGCAGACCGGCCACACCTGCCACAGGCACCCCAGCACCGTCTCCTGCGCGGCCTCGGCGACATCGGCGATTGCGGCGCCCGGGGCCTGCGTGTCGGGGGGCAGGTCGTTGCCGTGCCAGCGTCCGTCGGGCAGGGCCACGTACACGTGCTCCGTCGCCTGCTCGTCGTCGGCCGATTCCTCCGGCCAGGCGGGCAGCGCCAGCAGGCACATCGGGCCCTGGTCCGGCAGAAGGGCGTTCAGGTCGTGGTTGACGAGGGCCAGTGCCTCGTCCCACGCCGGGTACTCGCCCGGCTCGACCGTGCGGGCGCGGGGTGTGTCGAAGATGTCGTGCATGGGGCCATCGTGTATCAGGCCTCGCTGCGACGGAACTCCGGGCATGCCGGAGCCTCCCCTCGGGATGCGCCAGAGCACGCCGCCGCACGACCGGGAGCCGATGCCGTGCCGGCCGTGGTCGTGGTTGAGGCCGACCGGGACGGGTCGCCGGGTGGGGAGAGGCCGGGCCGTCCCGTGGGCTGATCGAGGACCGACCGGTGTGCGCCGGTGGGGTTCGCGGTCGGCACCGGGCGCGGGTCGACCGGGAGGGGGTGGAGATGGTCCGTGCTGACGGGCAAGCCGAAGGCTCCGTCGCCCTGGAGGATCCCGTGCTCCGGCACCACGACCTCGGCTCAGTCTTGGGCGTCGTAACCGTTTTCGGTGCACGAGTCGTCCTCGGCATCGGTGGTAGCCGAGACGTGCAGTCGTCAACGTCCCTTGATGGAACCGATTTCGCGTCCGAGGCGGCGTACCGGGCGCGGGGCGGGAGGGCCCCGCTGCCCGGCGAGACGTTCTCGGCGTGGTCGGCGGCCCTGGTGCGGAAGACGCCGGTCTCCTGGTCAGCCCTTGATTCCGGTCTGCGCGATCCCCTGGACCAGCCAGCGCTGGAGGAAGAGGAAGACGAACACCAGGGGCAGGATGGAGAAGGCGGTGGCCATGAAGACCAGGTGGAAGACGACGGTCTGGTTGGTCATGTAGTTGGAGAGCGCCACCTGCACGGTCCACGAGCCCGGGTCCTGGCCGATGACCAGCGGCCACAGGAAGGAGTTCCAGCCGTTGATGAAGGTGATGGTCGCCATCGCCGCGAAGAAGTTCAGCGAGTTGGGCACCACGATGCGCCAGTAGGCGCCCCAGTGACCCAGACCGTCCACCCGCGCCGCCTCCTCCAGCTCCCTGGGGAACCCCAGGAAGTACTGCCGGAACAGAAAGCAGGTGAAACCGCTGAACAGGCCCGGGATGATGAGACCCCGGTAGGTGTCCACCCAGCCGAGCGACGACACCAGGACGAAGCTCGGGACGAAGGTGACCGCCGTCGGGACCATCAGGGTGCCGAGGACGGCGTAGAAGACCTTGTTGGCGTGCCGGTACGGGATGCGGGCGAGACCGTAGCCCGCGAGCGAGCACACCAGCAGGACGCCGGCGGTGTGCAGCGTGGCCACCACCGCGGAGTTCCACAGGGACCGGCCGAACGGAACCGTCCCGTCGGTGAACAGTTCGCCGATGTTGCCCCACTGGATGTCGGTGGGGAAGAACTTCCAGTTCTCTCCGGTGATCTCGGCGTCCGTGGAGAGGGCGTTGCGGATCAGCAGGTAGAACGGGATCAGGAAGAAGAAGCAGGCGATCCCGGTGGCGAGGTAGAGGCCGGTGGAGCTCATCACGCCGCCGCGACCGATGCGGCGGGGCCTGTCCGGGGACGGCGTGGATTCCGGTACGTCGGGCATCGTGGTGGTCACTTGGACTCCTCCCCCCTGCCGAAGCCCATGAACCTGCCCTGGAGCAGGGTCACGGCGCAGATCAGGACGGTCAGGATGACTGCGCCCGCGCTGCCGGAACCGTAGTCCTGGCTCTCGCCCAGGGCCTTGTAGTACAGCTCGACGAGGGGCGGCCGGCCCCACGTGGTCTTCGACAACAGGTTGAAGAACTCGTCGAAGGCCTGGTATGCGGCGATGAGCAGCAGCAGGATCACCGCGGTGGACGTGGCGCGCAGCTGGGGCAGGGTGATGTGGCGGAAGGTCTGCCAGCCCGGCTTGGCGCCGTCGATGGCGGCGGCCTCGTACAGCTCGCCCGGGATGTTCTGGAGCGCGGCCAGGAACAGGATCATGTAGAAGCCGGACTGGAGCCACAACCGGGCGGTGACGATGACGAGCCAGTACCAGGGCGGGCTGGGGTCGGCCAGCCAGGCGATGTTCTCGATCCCGAACCAGCCGAGGACCGTGTTCATCATGCCGAAGCGGACGCCGCTGAAGATGGACATCTTCCAGATGAGCGACGCGGCCACGTAACTGCAGGCGGTCGGTAGGAAGAAGACCGAGCGGAAGAACGCCCGCATGAAGCGCAGCCGGTTCACGAGCAGGGCCAGGCCCAGCGAGAGCGCCCAGGTGGTGGGCACGATGAACGCGGCGAACGCGGTGAAGGTGCCGAGCGATCCGACGAAATCGTCGTTCGTCAGCATGTACGTGTAGTTCTCGAAGCCGACGAACTTGTCGGGCGTGACGGTGAAGCGGGCCTCGAAGAAGCTGAGCCAGAGGCTCCAGAGGATCGGCGCGTAGACGAAGATCGCTAGGCCGATGAGGAACGGCCCGGTGAAGAGCCAGAAGTGGAAAGCGGGGCTGTCCCGCAGGCCCCGCCGCGTCCTGGCCGGGGCGGCCTCGGCCGGGGCGGGGCGCGCGCGGTCGCGCGTCTTGGTCGTCGACATGTCGTGGTCCGTCCCGCGACCTATCCGAACAGCTTCTTGAGTTCGCGGTCGACGGCCGTGTCGGCCTTGTCGAGCGCGGCCTCCGGGTCCATGTCCTTGCGGACGCAGTTGGCGAAGACGTCCTCGAGCGAGGTGCGCATGGCCTGGGTCCAGCCGATGTTGTCGAAGTGGCCGAACTCGTTGAAGAGCCTGACGCCCTCGGCGGCGTTGCCCGACTTGAGTTTGGTGGCCGACTCCGCGAGCGAGGTGCGCGGCGGGATGTGGAAGCCGAAGGAGGTGGCCCAGTCCTCCTGGTACTGCTTCTGGTCGATCCACAGCCACTTGACGTACTCCTTGGCCGCGTCGACGTTCTTGCCCTTGGCGTTGACGAACATCGACCAACCGCCGTTGTAGACCGACTGCTTGCCGGAGTCGATGGTCTTCGGGAAGGGGAAGACACCCCAGTCGTCGCCGAGCGCGGCCTGGATCCCCGGCATCGCCCACATGCCGCAGAACTGGATGGCGCACAGGCCCTGGTTGAGCGAGGAGGGGTCCCAGGACTCGGTCGGCGCGCCGAGGAGCAGGTTGCCGCTGGTGAAGAGCTTGCGCATCTTCTTCAGGCCTTCGATGACGCCGGGGGTGTGGTAGGCGATCTCGTTGTTGGCGGTGAGGTGGTCGGCCCCGGCCGACCAGATCATCGTGTCGATGACGTTGTGCAGGTCGTTGCCCATGTAGAGGCCCTTGACCTTGCCGGTGGTGAGCTTGGCCGCCGCCTCCGCCAGCTCGTCGAGCGTGGTCGGCACGTCGACCTCGGCCTTCTCCAGCATCGACTTGCGGTAGAAGAAGAACTGCGGGTCGTCGATCATGCGGACGCCGTATATCTTGCCGTCCACCGTGTGCGACGTGATGTCGGCCGGGTTGAAGTCGTCCTTGACCGGCGTGACGATGTCGGTCAGGTCCGCCACCTGGCCGCTTTTCACCAGCTGGATCTGCGGGTGGAACTCGAAGAGGTCGGGTGCGTTGTCGGTGAGCAGTGTCGCGAAGAGCTTGCTCTCGAAGTCGGCGCTGGTGATCCACTGCGTGGTCACGTCGGCCTTGTCGTAGGCCTTCGCGTACTTCTTGATGGCCTGCTCGGTGCCCTGCTCCCCGTACGCGTGGAAGTACTGCGTGAGGCCGACGCCCGAACCGGAGCCGCCACCACGGCCGTTGTTGCTGCCGCAGGCGGCGAGCGTGCCGGCGGCGGCCATGCCCGCGGCGGCTCGGAAGAGGGACCTGCGGGACCAGTTGCTGTTGCTCATTGCCGACATGGCGACGTCCTTGTCTCGAAGTGCGGCTACGGCTCCGGGGTGCGGCGCAGGTGGCTCAATTCCTGTCGCGGAGCGGGACGTTAACCTTCGGCTAAGCCTTCGGCAAGGGGTTGAACGAAGTCTGTTCGAAGCGTTGTGGTCGGTTCGGCATGGCGAACGAGACGGCCACCTGCAAAGGGAGTGGAGCGACTGCCGCAGGGTGACGCGAGTGCGTGGAGCGGGGGTTGAGGGCCGCCGGTGCCAGGGCCGGCGGCCCTCGGTCAGTGGGGTGATCGCCGCACGGCTACCGCCTGGTCAAGGCCTCGCCCGCTCGCGGATGCCGCCGTGGGGATCACTTCGGAGCCGCCGCCGACCGTGCGATCGCCGACGGCGGGGCGCGCGTCGGTCGTCCGGCGGGCGCGCCGTGCACCGGCATGCGGCAACCGGCGCGGGGGATCGCCATCGGCGTGCGCGGCGGTCGCGGCGGCCTCCCGCCGCCGGCCGGGGAATGACGCGGGGTGCTCCGGGGTGCCCTCTTCGCGCCGTACGACGGGACTCCTCAGCGCCGTTCCCGCGGAGGTGCGGGAGCAGGCGGCCGCCACGACGGCAGCGGTGTGCGAGAACGTTTTCCGCCCCGTGCTCCGTCACAGCAGGCGCGGGGGCGGCGCGTCTCTTCGGTGCTCCGCGAACAGAGGGCGTACGTCATCGTCGGTGCGCGTAACACTGCATCCTTCCGGCGTCGTGAAGGCGGTGCGTTCCGCTCGCTTCATGCGGGCGGTGCGGTACGGCTCCTCGCTCCGGCGGAAACGGCGCGCCTGGTGTTTCTCTGGCCGACCGACTGCAGCGCCCCTTCGAGCGCGAACGTCGCCGCGCCCAGGCATGCCGGGTCGGTCGGGATCGGGGACAGGACGATCCGGTTCGCGGCCAGGGGCCGTTTCAGCGCGTGCCGGGCCACCGCCTCCCGCACCTCGTCGAGGAGGGGTTCACCGAGCCGGGCGGCGACCCAGCTGCTCAGGACGACCACCTCGGGGTTGAGCACGTTGACCAGATTGGCGATGCCCGCGCCCAGGTAACGGGCGGTGCCGCGGACGACCTTCACGGCGACCGGGTCGTTCGCGGCGACCCCGGCGGCCAGGGCGTCGATGGTGGCGGTCTGGTCGTCGGGATGCAACAGCGGGCTCCGCGGGCTGAGTTCACGCAGGTTCTGCATGATGCCGGGCGCGCCGACGTACGTCTCCACGCAACCGTGGTTGCCGCACCGGCACAGCCGCCCGTCGAGCACGAGCGTGGTGTGTCCCCACTCGCCGGCGCTGTTGCTGACGCCCCGGTGCAGCCCCCCGCCGAGCACGAGACCGGCCCCGACCCCCGTGCCGAGGTTGACCACCACGGCGTCCCCGTGTCCGCGCGCCGCCCCGAACCACAACTCGGCGACCGCGCCCGCGCGCAGCGGGTTGTCCAAGTACAGCGGATACGCGATGTGTTCGGAGAGCAGATCGAGCAACGGAACGTCGTGCCAGTCCCAGTTGGGCGCGTACTCGGAGATGCCGGTGGCGCGGTCCACCTGCCCCGGAACGCTCACCCCGACGCCGAGCACCCGGGCGGCCTCGACCCCGGCCTGAGCGACCACCGAACCCGCGGCCGCGGCGACATGGCCGACCACCTGCTCGGGACGGCTCTCGCCGGGCCGCATGTGCTCCTCGGCGCGGGCCAGCACGTTCAGCGCGAGATCGAACAGCTCGACATGGACGTAGGTCTCCGCGATGTCCACGCCGATCAGCGCGCCCCCCGACGCGTTGACGGCCACGAGTCCACGGGGGCGGCCACCCGCCGAGTCCTCGAACCCGACCTCGGTGATCATGCGGAGGTCGAGCAGCTCACCGACGAGGGTGGCGACGGTGGCGAGCGAGAGACCGGTCGCGGCCGCGAGCTCCTGGCGGGAGGTGGGGGAGGCGGCGATGATCTGACGCAGCACCTCGTAGCGGTTCGCGGTGCGGATGTCCCGTGATGTGCCGCGCTTCATGCAGCGTGCCCCCTCG
This sequence comes from Streptomyces sp. 3330, assembly GCF_031456635.1. NCBI lineage: Bacteria > Bacillati > Actinomycetota > Actinomycetes > Kitasatosporales > Streptomycetaceae > Streptomyces > Streptomyces sp. 3330. Next base: position 194,404 of record NZ_JAVDVA010000013.1, on the reverse strand, counting down.
TCCCTTCCGTGCCGTCCGTGCCGGGCGGGCCCGCACTGCGACGGCACCGGCGCCGCGTCAGGCTATGGGCTGCCGAACCGTTCGACAAGGGGTTAGGAAAGGGGCTGTATGAAGTCGCCCGGAGCCGCCCGCGATCAGCCTGCCAGGACGTCCCGCACGAAGGCGTTGGTGAACTTCCCGGCCGGATCCAGCGCCCGCGCCAGGGCCGTGAAGTCGTCGATACGGGGGTAGCGCCCCCGCACCACGCCGGCCGGCACCTCGAACACCTTGCCCCAGTGCGGCCGCGGCTCGAACGGCTCCAGCGCGGCTTCCACCGTCCGCACCACCGGGAGCACGGCCGCCGTGTCCTCCACCCAGGTGAAGTGCAGCGCCACGGTGTCCCGCCCGTAGGAGGGACTCAGCCACTGCTCGTCGGCGGCGACCGTCCGCACCTCGCAGACCTGGAGCACGGGGGCGACCGTCGGCCGGATACCGTCGATCGCATACAACGCCTCGGTGGCATGCCGACGGTCCAGCAGGTACTCGCTCTGCAGCTCGTTCCCGCTGCTCGGGGTGAACTCCGCCCGGAAGTGCGGCAGCCGCTCGTGCCACGGCCCCGGCACCCCGAACTGCTCGGTGCAGTTGACCGCCGGCATCCCCGGCACCGGATGCAGCGCCTCCACGGCCGGCGTGGCCCAGGGGAAGTCGGCGAGGGGCTCGTCGGCGCGCCGCTTCAGCCACACCTGCCGGAAGCCCGGAGCGCCCCAGTCGGTGAACAGGCTGACGCTGTACGCCGCCGCCGCGACCGTCTCGAAGTCCAGCCCCTCCAGGGGCAGTTCGGTGAAGAGATGCTGCTCGACCTCGTAACCGGGCTCGAGATCGAGGACGAGGGCGGTGACCACCCCGAGAGCGCCCAGCGAGGTGACCGCCCCGCCGAACCGCCGGTCGCCGCGGCCGATGACGACGGTCGAGCCGTCTGCGGTGACGATCTCCACCTCGCGCACCGCCGAGGCGAGCGACCCGTTGCCGACCCCCGAACCGTGCGTACCGGTCGCCACCGACCCGGCGACCGAGATGTGCGGCAAGGAGGCCATGTTCGGCAGCGCCAGCCCGCGCTCGTGCACGCGACGCGCCAGCTCGGCGTACCGGACCCCGCCCGCGACCCGCACGGTCCGGGCCGCCGTGTCGACGTCGACCTCGCCGGCCAGCGCGCCCAGCGACAGCAGCACCCCGTCGGCGCCGGGCTCGGCGATCTCGTTGAACGAGTGCCCGCTGCCCAGCACCCGCACCCGCCCGCTGCCCGCGACGAGCGAGCGCAGCGCGTCGAGGGAACAAGGACGGTGCAGCTCGCCGGCCGCGAAGGTGATGTTGCCGGCCCAGTTGGTAACGGTTTCTGCCATGCGACTGCTCGCCCCTCCCGAGGAGATCGAGAACCCGGAATTCCCAGGTGGAACCTACCTTGCCCGCAACACGAGGGCCCCGCCCCCACCTCCGCGCCGCCGGGGGCATACCGTGAGGAGTCGTACGTGTGAACCGGGAGGAGAGAGGGATGGGCAGCCGTACCGCGCTGGTCGAGGATCTGATGGAGCGGTTTCCGCATGTTCCGCGGGAGGCCGTCTTCAAGGAGGACCTGCTGCGTGGAGGTGTGGCCTTCGATCCCTCCGCGCTGAGCGACAACGAGTCGGGCGAGGTCAAACCGAAGTCCTACTTCATCTTCTCCTTCGACCACGGCACCCTGCCCGAGCTGGGCGAGGCCGCGCTGCGCCGGCCGCCGGAGGAGATCATCCTCACGGGAGGCCCCTACGACCTGCGGCGGACCGTCGTCTCGGTCCGGGTGAACCCGTCCTCCCCGTACCGCGTCGCGGCGGACGACGAAGGTCTGCTGGGGCTCTACCTCGACGGGAAGCGCATCGCCGACGTCGGTGTGCCGCCGATGCCGGAGTACTACCGGCACAAGCTCTCCAACGGGAAGTCCGTCATGGAGGTCGCCCCGACCATCCAGTGGGGTTACCTGATCTACCTGACCGTTTTCCGGGTGTGTCAGTACTTCGGCGCCAAGGAGGAGTGCCAGTACTGCGACATCAACCACAACTGGCGCCAGCACAAGGCCGCCGGCCGCCCGTACACGGGAGTCAAGGACGTCGAGGAGGTCCTCGAGGCCCTGGAGATCATCGACCGGTACGACACCGCGAAGACCTCCACCGCCTACACCCTCACCGGCGGCGCGATCACCAAGACGGTCGCCGGCCGTGACGAGGCCGACTTCTACGGTCACTACGCCAAGGCCATCGAGGAGCGCTTCCCGGGCCGCTGGATCGGCAAGGTCGTTGCCCAGGCCCTGCCGAAGGACGACGTGCAGCGCTTCAAGGACTACGGCGTGCAGATCTACCACCCCAACTACGAGGTGTGGGACGAGTATCTCTTCAAGCTGCACTGCCCGGGCAAGGAGCGGTACGTCGGCCGCGACGAGTGGCACAAGCGCATCCTCGACTCCGCGGAGATCTTCGGCGCGCGCAACGTGATCCCGAACTTCGTCGCGGGTGTGGAGATGGCCGAGCCGTTCGGTTTCACCACCGTCGACGAGGCCATCGCCTCCACCACGGAGGGCCTGCGCTTCTTCATGTCGCAGGGCATCACGCCCCGCTTCACCACCTGGTGCCCGGAGCCCACCACCCCGCTGGGCAAGGCGAACCCGCAGGGTGCGCCGCTGGAGTACCACATCCGGCTGCTGGAGGCCTACCGCGCCACCATGGACGAGTTCGGGCTCTCCTCGCCCCCCGGCTACGGGCTGCCCGGACCCGGCCGCGCGGTGTTCTCCGTGAGCTCCTTCATGGACAGTCTTCCGGCGGAGGACTCGGCGACCGTATAGTCCGCGCAACGGTCACCACGGCCACCACGGTCACCGCAGTCGCGAAACAGCTGCCGGAACCGGTGTCGAAACGTGGCGCCGGTGTTGAGCACGAAGCGGTCCGCGTCCGTACCAGAGGCCGGAGTACCGGGCGCGGCCGCTTGTTCGTCCCGTTCCGCTGTCTGTCCTGCTGTCCTGACATGACATCTGAACAGGGCGCTTGTCAGTTGTGTTGGAAACGTGAAAAGCTCTGCCCCTGCCGCGAGGTTCCCCCCAACTCCATTGCCGTCATGGTGAGTTGACCTCGCTTGTGGATGCAGGAGACTCATGCCCGACCTGCCGACCCCGAAGGACGCCGCCGAGGCCGCGCTGTTCTCCGAGTGCTGGGACGCCGTCCTGTCGTACGCCGATCTGTGTACGTCCGGCTCGACCGCGGCGAACCAGCTGGCCCGTGAGGCCTTCGCGCTCGGCATACGCGAGGCCCGCGCCGCCGAGGACGGCACCGCACGAGGTGCCGGCCGTCGCTCGTCCCGGCTGCCCCGGATCCCGCTGCTGCTGACCGCCGTACGCACCACGGCCGCCGCCTGGGAGGCCCGGGGACAGGGCCACAAACTCGACCCCGATCTGCGCCTGTGGCTGAACTCCGACAAGGCCGCACGGTACGTCGGACCGCCCCTGAGCCGTCCCATCGCCCTGCGCGGACTGCGTGACATGCAGGAACCGGACGCCGCCCTGCTGTGGCTGGCCGAGGTGGAGGCGCTGCCGCTGCACGCCGTCGTCCGCAGGCAGGGCCTCGACCCGACCGCCGCGGTGGAGGAGCTGAACCAGGTCCGCGGCCTGTTCCGCGACCGCTGCCACCGCAACCACCTCGACACGCCGATGGACGCGGAGTGCCGCAGCTACGTCCGGCTCCTCGACGCCGTCACCCGCTCGCCCGCCGCCGACACGCCCCCCGACCTCTCCCGCCATCTCGCCACCTGCGTGGAGTGCGCGGAGGCCGCCGCCTGTCTGCGGCTGCACGGCGGCGGCCTGCCCGCGGCCCTCGCCCAGGGCGTCATCGGCTGGGGCGGCCTCGCCTACCTGGAGCGCCGCCGCCGGGCCGCCGAGGTGCGCCTCGGGCCCGGACGCCCGGACGCGCCGGACACCGAGGGCGCGGCGGCCCGGGCCGCCGCGAGCAGGGCACGCCTGCTGCGGGGCGGCATGCTCGCAGCCGCCGCCCTGGTCTCCGTGGTGGCACTCGCCGTGTCGATGATGCCCGGCGACTCCGGCGGCGGCAGCGGCGGCGAGACGGTCGCCCAGAACAACCCCGCGGACAGCACCCCGGTCGCGGGCCCCGGCTCCGTCCTGCCCTCCGCGGATCCCGCCACCTCGGCCGCGCCGTCCTCGTCCCGCCCGCCGGCGTCCGCGAGCGGCACGCCCTCGGCGACGGACGGCGACGACTCCGGGAAGCCCGATCCCGAGCCCCAGGGCACCTCCTCGGCCACCGCCGGGGCCGGAGGGAGCGAGGACCCGGCGGCCTGCGAGGTCACCTACGACCTCGTCAACCAGTGGCCCGACGGCTTCCAGGCCACCGTCACCGTCACCACCGCTGTGACGCTCGACGGCTGGAGCGTGGCCTGGTCCTTCCGCGACGGCCAGAAGGTCGACCAGATGTGGGACGCGAGCGTCGCCCAGGACGGCTCACGGGTCACCGCGACCGCAGCCGACTACAACAGGTCCGTCTCGGCGAACGGCACGCTGACCTTCGGCTTCCTCGCCTCCTGGCAGAACAAGAACAGCGCGCCGTACGCGTTCACCCTCAACGGACAGACGTGCACCAGCTCTTGACGCACGGCGGCTGAACAGGCCGCCGACGCGGGCCGGGCGCGAGGCGGAGAGAGGAGCGGGGTTTCCCCGCTCCTCTCTCCGCTTTCCGGCCGGCTTGCCGTGGGCGTGGTGCGCATGGTGGGCGCGGTGGGAGATGCGGGCGATGTGAGGGATGCGGAGGTCCCGCCCGGCGCCGGAGGTGCAGCACCAGCGGGGCCGTCGCAACCGGTTACGTCGACATTCCCGCGACGCTGTCCCGGTCCAGACCCAGGTCCAGACCCAGGTCCAGACCCAGGTCCAGACCCAGGTCCACCAGACCCAGGCCCACCAGACCCAGGGCCAAGTCCAGGTCCGGACGGACGGCGACCCGGTGCCGTCGGGGGCGAGGCGGACCTCCGCCCGGTGCCCGTCCGCTTCAGGCCCGTCCACGCCCGCTCGTCCACCCATGCTCGTCCACCCACCTCCGTCCCCCACGCTCGTCCACCCACCTCCGTCTGCCGTTTCGGTAGCGGTGCAGGTAACGGCGCGGTGCTTCGGCGACGTCGGCGACTGGGGCGGGAATTGGGTGGCAACCGGTGTACTGCGCGCCTATCCTGGGGGAGCTTCGAGCGGCGGGGCCGAGGGCCGCGCCGTCAGTCGTGTGAAGACCACGAGGAACAGGAGGTGTGACCGATGACTGTCGCCGAGAAGGGTGCTGTTCGCAGCGACCAGACGTTCGTTCACTCCACCTCCGCGGTCTCCGGCTGACCACCTCTTCCGCCTCGCGTATGCGAGCGTTGCCGGGGCCGCCCCTGTGAAGGGTTTCCCTTGCATTCCTCCTCCACCTCCTCCTCTTCGGCTTCGGCTTCGGCTTCGCCACGGTCTCTCGCCGCGTACGGCTGGGACGCCGACCGGGAAGCCGAGTTCGCCCCCCACGCCGAACGGGGCCTGCTGCCCGGCCGCGTCGTGCGGGTCGACCGTGGGCTGTGCGATGTCGCCACGGCGGCGGGCATCGTGCGCGCCGACACCGAGTTCGTCGTTCCCCGTGACCCGCTGAAGGTCGTCTGCACGGGCGACTGGGTCGCCGTCGACCCCGAGGACGCCGATCCGCGGTACGTGCAGACGCTTCTGACGCGTCGTACGGCCTTCGTTCGTTCCACCTCCTCCAAGCGGTCCGAGGGGCAGATCCTCGCCGCCAACGTCGACCACGCGGTCATCGCGATGTCCCTGGCCGTCGAACTCGACCTCGGCCGCGTCGAGCGTTTCCTCGCGCTGGCCTGGGAGTCCGGCGCCCAGCCCGTCGTCGTGCTCACCAAGGCCGACCTGGTGCCCGACCCGGTCGCGCTGTCGTATCTCGTCGAGGACGTCGAGGCGAGCGCGCCCGGCGTGCCCGTGCTCACCGTCTGCGCGCGCGACGGCGAGGGCGTCGAGGAGCTCGCCACCCTCGTGGGGCGGGGCACCTCCGTGCTGCTGGGGGCGTCCGGCGCGGGCAAGTCGACGCTCGCGAACGCGCTCGTCGGCGAGGACGTGATGGGCGTCCAGGCCACCCGGGACATGGACGGCAAGGGGCGGCACACCACGACCACCCGCAACCTGCTGTTGCTGCCCGGCGGGGGAGTCCTCATCGACACGCCCGGGCTGCGCGGCGTGGGCCTCTGGGACGCGGGTACCGGGGTCGGACAGGTCTTCTCGGAGATCGAGGAGTTCGCCCGGGACTGCCGTTTCCACGACTGCGCGCACGAGTCCGAGCCGGGGTGCGCGGTCCGGGCGGCCGTCGAGGACGGCGAGTTGCCGACGCGCCGGCTCGAGAGCTATCACAAGCTCGTACGGGAGAACCAGTGGATCGTGGCCAAGTCCGACGCCCGCATGCGTGCCGACGTCCGCCAGGACTGGAAGCGCAAGCAGGCCGCCGGCCGGGCCGCGGGCGAGGCGAAGCGCGGGCGTGGCCCGTGGCGGCCCGCTCCTCCGCGGTAACACTCGACCGTGGCGGTACCACTCGACTGTTGCGGTCAGCACGGCGGAATGTGGTCGGCCGCGTGGGTCGCGTCCGGCCTCGCTTGCCGATCTTGGTAGCGCTTACTGCTCCTGGCCGGCGCATGCTCGTTGCGGCAATTTGTTTTGCTTCTGGGGAGCCTGCTCCTGTTGCGGCAAGCCTGTGGCTGTTGTGACCACGTGTTTCCGTCCCGGCGAACGCGTGCTGTTGCGGCAACCTGTTTCCGGTCAGGAATCCCGTGTCTGTGACGGCAACGGGCACAGCAACCCGTTTCCGTTGCGGGAACCGGTTTCCGCTGCAGTTGCCCATCTGCGCTGCAGGTACCCGTCTGCGTTGCGGGAACCCGTTTCCGGTTCAGTGTCACGTCCGATTTCCGCTAGCACGGCGTCTCCCGGGCGCGAAGACTGGAGTGCATGACGGACCAGGACACGCGTTACGAGGCGGTCCGCAGCAGGGACGCACGGTTCGACGGCGAATTCTTCTTCGCCGTCGAGACCACCGGCATCTACTGCCGGCCCAGTTGCCCCGCCGTGACGCCGAAACGCCACAACGTGCGTTTCTTCGCGACGGCCGCCGCCGCGCAGGGCTCGGGATTCCGGGCCTGCCGACGGTGCCGTCCGGACGCCGTGCCGGGATCGGCCGACTGGAACGCGCGTGCCGACGTCGTCGGGCGGGCCATGCGGCTGATCGGCGACGGCGTCGTCGACCGGGAAGGCGTCACCGGCCTCGCCGTCCGGCTCGGCTACAGCGCCCGCCAGGTACAGCGGCAGCTCACCGCCGAGCTCGGCGCGGGCCCGGTCGCCCTCGCCCGGGCGCAGCGAGCGCACACCGCGCGGGTCCTGCTCCAGACGACGGGCCTGCCGGTCACGGAGATCGCCTTCGCGTCCGGGTTCGCCAGCGTGCGCCAGTTCAACGACACCGTCCGGACCGTGTACGCGACGACCCCGACCGCGCTGCGGGCCGCCGTACGAGAGGCCCGCCGCACCGCCACCCCGTCCGCCGGCATCCCGCTGCGGCTCGCCCACCGGGGCCCGTACCACGCGGGCGCCCTGTTCGACCTGCTGCAGCGGGAGGCCGTGGCCGGGGTGGAGGAGGTGAACGGGCCGCCCGGCGGGCGTACCTATCGCCGGACGCTGCGGCTGCCGTACGGCACCGGGATCGTCGCCGTGGACGAGCGGGCGGGCGAACCGGGCCGGGCCTCGGCCGTCCACCCGGGCGGCTGGCTCGAGACCCGGCTGCACCTGACCGACCTGCGTGACCTCACCACCGCCGTCCAGCGGCTGCGGAGGCTGTTCGACCTCGACTCCGACCCCTACGCCGTCGACGAGCGGCTCGGCGCCGATCCACGGCTCGCCCCGCTTGTCGCCGCCCGACCGGGGTTGCGTGCGCCGGGAGCCGCCGATCCGGAGGAGTACGCCGTTCGGGCGGTCGTGGGACGGGCGGCGGCCGAACGGCTCGTGCGCGCCTACGGCAAGACCCTCGACGCGCCCTGCGGAACCCTCACCCATCTCTTCCCCGAACCTGCCGTCCTGGCGCAGTCCGCATCAGGGACCGAGTCCGGTTCAGGGCTCGGGTCCGGTTCCCGGTCCGGGTCCGGGGCCGCATCAGAGCCCGGGGCCGGGTCCAGGGCCCGGCAGGAGGTCCGGTCGGACTCGTCCTCGGAGTCAGTCCCGGAGTCCGAGTCCCTGTCCGCCTCCGTGTCCGACGGCCCGCTGGGCGCCCTCGCCGCCGCCCTCGCCGACGGCACCGTACGGCTGGACCCGGGTGTCGACCGGGACGACGCCGAGGAGGCACTGCGCGCGGTGCCCGGTCTGGACGCCCGTACGATCGCGGAGATCCGTGCGCGGGCCCTCGGCGATCCCGACGTCGTGCCGCCCGGCGTGGACGTCCCCGACACCTGGCGCCCCTGGCGCACCTACGCCCTGCACCACCTGCGCGCCGCGGAGGAACGATGACCGACCTGACGTACTGGACCAGCGTCGAGAGCCCGCTCGGGCCGCTGCTGCTCACCGCCCGCCACGACGCGACACTGACCTCCCTCTCCGTGCCCGGACAGAAGGGCGGGCGGACCGTCCAGGACGGGTGGCGGAACGACCCCGGCCCCTTCCGCTCCGCAGCGGAGCAGCTCGCCGCCTACTTCGCCGGCGAGCTGAAGGAGTTCCGGCTGCCGCTGCGCAGCCACGGCACCGACTTCCGCGAGCGCGTGTGGGCCGCCCTCGACTCCGTGCCCTACGGGGCGACCACGACCTACGGCGAGATCGCCGCGCGCGTCGGCGCCTCGCGCATGGCCGTACGGGCCGTCGGAGGGGCGATCGGGGCGAATCCGCTGCTGATCGTGCGCCCCTGCCACCGGGTGATCGGCGCCGACGGCTCGCTGACGGGGTACGCGGGCGGCCTGGAGCGCAAGGTGCGGCTGCTCGCGCTGGAGGGCTCGCTCCAGGAGCCGTCCCGGGCGTCCGTCTGACCGAGGGCTGCAGTCGTCGAGGCGGTCCTCCTCCGGAACCGTCGTCCTCCGGGCTGCCTTCCCACCGGGTCCCTGCTGCCGCCGCCAGGACCGCCCCCGGCCACGCCCCCGAAACTGCCCCCGGAAGCGTCCCTGACCACGCCCCCGACTGCCCCCGTAGGCGCCCCTCCGGCCCTCAGCCCGTTCGCCCCTCCGGCCCCTCCGCCCCTCCGGCCCCGCCCGGGCATCACCCCCACAGAATCGCCCCCAGCCACGCCCCCATGACCAACAGGCAGGCGAACAGCTCCGCGAGGATGCTGGAGCCGCCCGAGCGCATGGCCGTGCGCAGGGCCGCGCGGGCTTCGCCGTGACGGCCCAGCCGGAGACGTTCGGAGAGGTAGATGCCGCCCATGAAACCCGGGATCGCGCCGATCACGGGGATCAGGAAGAAGCCGAGGAACGCGCCGAGCCCGGCGTACGCCGCCATCCGGGTGGTCGCGCCGCTCTCCCGGAGCCGGCGGGGCGGCAGCGTCCAGCGCACCACCTGCGACAGGAACAGCGTGACCGTGGCACCGACCAGCACGACCCAGGAGGCCGGCTGCGGATCCTCCAGCGCCCACCACAGGACCGCGGCCCACACCAGCCACGAGCCCGGCACGCCGGGCACCAGCACTCCGCACAGGCCGAGCAGAATGACCACGCCGACCAGCAGGAGTTGACCCACTCCCATCTGCCCAGAGTGCCCGAGTCGGGAAGAACCCGCAGGTCAGCCGTACGGCCTCGGACGGCCGGCGGGCACGGTCAGTGCTCCCGGGCCACCCACCCCCGTTCGTAGGCGTGCCAGCCCAGTTGCAGCCGGGTCGTCACTCCCGTCAGTTCCATCAGCCCCTTCACGCGGCGCTGCACGGTCCGCAGCCCGAGGTCGAGCTGCTTGGCCGCGCTCGCGTCGGTCATGCCGGCCAGCAGCAGGGAGAGGATCTCCAGGTCGGTGACGTCGGGACCGTCCTGGGTCTGCTCGACGACACCGGCCGAGCCGATACGCAGCGGCAGCGCCTCCCGCCACACCGACTCGAACAGGCCGGACAGCAGCTCCAGCAACCCGCTGGCGTGCACCACGAGCGCGGCCGGCTCCGCCGAGCGGCCGGTCAGCGGCACCAGGGCGAGCGAGCGGTCGGCGACGACCAGCTTCGTCGGCACCTGGTCCGCCACCCGCACCTGTTCGTCCCGGCCCAGTGCGGCGGTCAGCTCCGCCATGCCGTCCGGTTGGTCGAGGACCGCCCGCTCCAGTACGACGCGGTAGCGCACCCCGCGGGCCGTCGCCTGCTCCTCGGCGTCGTTCTCTCCGCCGGTGACGGCCACCGGGGTGCCGGTGACCAGCGCGCACACCTCCTCGCTCGCCCCGAGCTGGATCTGCAGGAAGCGCTGCGTGACGGCGGCGGCGCCCGTCACCACCTCGACGAGGTCGTGCACGGCCGGTTCGGCCGCGGCCGCCCGGTACTCCTCGGCGAGCAGCGCCGCCGCCAGTTCCGCCTTCTCCAGCTCGTGCCGCTGCTGGGTGAGCAGCGCGCCCAGGGCGACACCCGGAGGCGCGGCGACCCAGCGGCCGGGGCGACCCGAGGACTGCGCGGCGAGACCCTGCCGTTCCAGCCGGCGCAGCGCGCGTTCGGTGTCGTGCTCGCCGAGGGCCAGCCGACGCGCCAGGTCGGGCACGTCGGCGGCGCCCACGGACACGAGCGCCCGGTACGCCGACTCGTGCGTCCCGTCCAGCCCTATCGCTCCCAGCATCGGCTGCTGCCCTCCTTCTGACGTCCCGTGAGTGGCGGGAAACGGCCACGGCGTAAACCCGCCGCCGCACATCATCGCCGTACCGCCGGTCACTCTGCCAAGGTGTGGCCACGGCGGAAACACGTGATCATCCACTGATCATCCACAGCGGAGATCCGAACGCCGTGTCGACTCGTGCCGGCCGGCCACCACGCCGCGGCACGGAAACCTTTCGAAAACGTGATCCGGACTCATGATGCGCAGGGGCGCACAGGGGAAATGAGCCTGGGTCACCCATGTCGCCGGGCGGTTCTCCCGTGGGGGGTGGAACCGCCCGGCGGCCTTTGCCGCCTCTCGCCCCGCACTGCCGTCCAGACATCACTCGACCAACTGTTCGACACACGTGCGGTGGCGCATTTTCCGGATGCCCCGTTTTCATCCGGCCCCCGCAGTGGACAATCGGGGGCATGAGCCAGCAGGGGGGAAGGCCCACCGGTCACGAGGACGACTGGTGGGGGCAGTTGTACGACGACGCCACCGAGGACACGGGGCCCGCGCGCACCGCAGACTCCCTGGACGACCGTTTCGCCTCGGCCGCCGGAACGGTGCGCCCGGGCGGCGCGGGCGCGCCGGACGGCGCCGGCGGTCGCGGGTCCACGCCGCCTCCGCAGCGCCAGGGGGGCGCGGGCGGCACCGAGGGGCACGCCCCCGGCGCGGACGCTCCCGGCGCCGCGGGTCCGGTGCCGCCGCCCCGCGCGGAGCGGCCCGGTCCCGCCGGGCGGGCCGACTGGTGGGCCTCGCCGGCCGCGACGACGGCAGAGACGCCAGTGTCCCCGGAAACCACGGTTCCACCGCCCCGCAGCCGATCCGCCGCCGACTCCGCCCCGTCTCGGGACACCGGGCGCGAGACCGGGCAGGACGGCCCATGGGACGACGCATGGGACACGGGTCGGGACCCCGACCAGGCAGGTGCGGGTGCGGGTGCGGGTGCGGGTGCTGGTGTCGGCGCCGGAACCGGAGCCGGTGGTGGACGCGACGGCGGCGGGCGGAACGGCTGGAGTGACGCCGAGCCCGACAGCCTGTGGGACGCCGAGCCCGACAGCGCGTGGGACGCCGCGCCCGAAAGCGGGCGAGACGCCGGGCGAGACGGCCGGCGAGCCACCGCACCGGGTGCCGGACGGGACGCCGGGCGAAACGCGGCACCGGACGCCGGACCAGATGTCGGGCATGAAGGCATCGGGCGTGGCCCAGAACCGGACGTCGCCTCGCGGGGCGCAGATGGCGCCACGGGCGCCGGGGAGACGGGCCAGGACACCGGGCAGCCGGGGCGGCACCGTGCTCCCTGGGAACCGCCGTCGGCCACGCCCGCCGGTCCCACGAACTTCCCGCCCCGCCCCCTGCCCCCGGGGTTCGCCGAGTGGGCGCCCCACGGTCCCGCCCCGTCCCCCGCCGACGACCTCGCGGCGGCGGAGACACCCCCCGACGCCTGCGCACCCCCGGTGCCGACCGCCCCACCCGCCCCGCCGTCCACCCCACCTGCCGCACCCGTCGCACCCGCACCGCCGTCCACCCCACCTGCCGCACCCGTCGCACCCGCACCGCCGTCCACCCCACCTGCCGCACCCGTCGCACCCGCACCGCCGACGACCTCACCCGCCGGAACCCCAGGTCCCGCCGGACAGGCGACGACCGCGGCCGGACCCGGCGAGGGCACGGGGGAGGCCGCTTCCGCCACGCGGCCCCAGCAGCCCGCGACGCCTCCCGTTCCGGCCCACGCGCCGCCGCCCCCTCAGGCCCCCACCACCTCCGTCGACGGCTCGGCAGCCCCCTTCTACGGGACGGACCTCGCGCCCGCGCCCGCCCCCGGAGGCGAGCCGGACGCCGGACGCGCCCCCGCCGCCTCGAACACCTCCCCACCGGACCATCCCCCCAGCGTCCACGGCCTTCCCTCCCCGCCCGCGCTCCCGCCCACCACCTCCAAGGACTACGTCGGTTCCGGGCCGCCCACCTACGACGCCGAACCCACCGCGCTTCCGCCCGCCGATCCCGACGACCTGGACGACCTGGTCGCCGACAGCGTCCTGGACGGCGCCCGGTACGGCGTCTGGACGCTGCGCGCCGCGTCGGTGCGGGGGGATTCCGCGCGGTACCGGGGAGAGCCGCGCCGTGACTCGTTCCTCACCGCCCGCTTCGGCACGGGGGAGCAGGCGCTGATCCTGGTCGCGATGGCGACCGGCGCCCGCGCGACCCCGGGAGCGCACCGGGCGGCCGCCGAGGTGTGCCAGTGGATCGGGCGCGCGGTGGGCCGCAGTCATGTCCGGCTCGCGCAGGACATGCGGGCGGCCCGGCGCGGGGATCTGAAATCGGGCCTGCACCGGCTCACCGACCGCAGCCTCGGCCGGCTCCGCGCCAGCGCCGCCGAACAGGGCCTGGAACCGGAGGAGTACGCGGCCACCTTGCGCTGTCTGCTCCTGCCCGCCGACCCCGCCTGCCGGACGCGCGTCTTCTTCGGCGTCGGCCCCGGCGGACTGTTCCGGCTGCGCGGCGGTGTGTGGCGGGACATCGAGCCGCAGGTGGGCGAGGTGGCGGGTGAACCGGTCGTCGGGTTCGGCTCCCTGCCCGCCGAGACGCCGGACGGCGACCGGCTCACCATGGACCTCGGCATCACCACGCCGCCGAACCCCTACGATCCGGACCCCGGACCGCCGCGCGAGCCCTTCCGGTTCCGGGCCTCCGTAGCCCGCCCGGGTGACACGCTCCTGATGTGCACCGACGGTCTGGCCGAACCCCTGCGCGGGGAGCCGGAGCTGTCCGCGTACCTGACGGGACGCTGGTCGGGCCCGACCCCGCCCGGTCTCGCGGGCTTCCTCGCCGACACCCAGGTGAGGGTGAAGGGCTACGCCGACGACCGCACGGCGGCGGCCGTCTGGGAGGCGTAACGGAGCCGCCGCGGCCACTGTGGAGGGAGGGACCCGCAGAGAGCGAAGGGGTGCGTCGATCCATGGCCAAGCAGAACGTCGCGGAACAGTTCGTGGACATCCTCGCCCGCGCGGGAGTGCGGCGCCTCTACGGTGTCGTGGGGGACAGCCTCAACCCCGTGGTGGACGCGGTGCGGCGCAACCCCGCCATAGACTGGATCCACGTCCGGCACGAGGAGACGGCTGCCTTCGCCGCCGGCGCGGAAGCCCAGATCACCGGGAAACTCGCGGCCTGCGCGGGGTCCTGCGGGCCCGGCAACCTCCATCTCATCAACGGCCTCTACGACGCCCACCGCTCCATGGCCCCCGTGCTGGCCCTCGCCTCGCACATCCCGTCCAGCGAAATAGGTCTCGGCTTCTTTCAGGAGACGCACCCCGACCAGTTGTTCCGCGAGTGCAGCCACTACAGCGAGCTGATCTCCAGCCCGAAACAGATGCCCCGGCTGTTGCACACCGCCATCCAGAACGCGGTCGGGCGCGGTGGCGTGAGCGTCGTGTCGCTCCCCGGTGACATCGCCGACCATCCCGCCCCCGAGAAAGCCGTCGAAACCGCTCTCGTCACCGCCCGGCCCACCGTCCGCCCGGGTGACGCCGAGATCGACGCCCTCGTCGCGATGATCGACGCGGCCGACAGGGTCACCCTGTTCTGCGGCAGCGGCACGGCCGGCGCCCACGCCGAGGTCATGGAGTTCGCCGGGAAGATCAAGTCCCCGGTGGGGCATGCGCTGCGCGGCAAGGAACACATCCAGTACGACAACCCGTACGACGTCGGCATGAGCGGTCTCCTCGGCTACGGCGCCGCCTACGAGGCCACCCACGAGTGCGACCTGCTGATCCTGCTCGGAACCGATTTCCCCTACAGCGCCTTCCTCCCCGACGACGTGAAGATCGTCCAGGTCGACGTGCGCCCCGAACACCTCGGCCGGCGTTCGAAACTGGACCTCGCCGTCTGGGGCGACGTACGCGAGACCCTGCGCTGTCTCATCCCTCGGGTGCGGACCAAGGGCAACCGGCGTTTCCTCGACCGGATGCTCAAGAAGCACGCCGACGCGCTGGAGGGGGTGGTGAAGGCGTACACGCGGAAAGTGGAGAAACACGTTCCCATCCATCCCGAGTATGTCGCCGCCGTTCTCGACGAACTCGCCGACGAGGACGCCGTGTTCACCGTCGACACCGGCATGTGCAACGTGTGGGCCGCCCGCTATCTCACGCCCAACGGCCGTCGCCGTGTCATCGGTTCCTTCTCGCACGGCTCCATGGCGAACGCGCTGCCCATGGCGATCGGCGCCCAGTTCACCGACCGCCGCCGCCAGGTCGTGTCGATGTCCGGCGACGGCGGGTTCGCCATGCTGATGGGCGACTTCCTGACGCTGGTCCAGTACGACCTGCCGGTGAAGGTCGTGCTGTTCAACAACTCGTCCCTCGGCATGGTCGAGTTGGAGATGCTGGTCGCCGGACTGCCCTCGTACGGCACGACCAACAAGAACCCCGACTTCGCCGCCGTCGCCCGCGCCTGTGGCGCCCACGGTGTGCGCGTCGAGAAGCCCAAGCAACTGGCCGGCGCGCTGAAGGACGCCTTCCGGCACAAGGGCCCGGCCCTCGTCGACGTCGTCACCGACCCCAACGCCCTGTCCATCCCGCCGAAGATCAGAGCCGAGATGGTGACCGGTTTCGCCCTCTCCGCCTCGAAGATGGTTCTCGATGGCGGAGTGGGCCGGATGCTTCAGCTGGCACGCTCCAACCTGCGCAACGTGCCCCGGCCGTAGGGCGGTCGCGGCCCGTCGGGGAGGTCAGTCTCCGGTCGGGACCCACTGACGTTCACCGTTCTCGGAGCCGTACCAGTAGCGCGGCAACCCCTTGATGCCGCTCGTGCGGAACGGGCGGCCGCGATCGTCGATACGGACCGTGCCGGTGCGGCCCTGGGACGACCAGTCCAGTTCGAGGTACCAGTCGCAGGCGCAGGTCTCGGTCCGTGCCGTGACCAGCAGCACCTCGGGGTCGGAGCTGGACACGCGGTAGGGCAGGCTCACCGCCGGGATGGGCGTACCCGCGTCGTTGCCTGCGACCGAGTGCGCCACGGGGCGGTCCTTGTCCAGGTCGACCGCGAAGTGACGCCTGCTGAGGGAGCCGCCGCAGCCCTGGTCCATCGCGTAGGCGGTGCCGGACAGGGGTGCGGCACGGCCGACGACCCGCACGCGCAGCGCGGTCAGTACGACGGCCGTGGAGCTGCGGCCCTGCACCGAGATCTCCACGTTCGTCTCCCGCCCGTGCACCGCTCCCTGGGCGGACGCCCACGGACCGGCGTCCTGCTCCGGGGGCGGCGGCGGGACCTGCGAGGGCGGCTTGTCGATGACGTAGTCGTGACTGCAACCGAGCGCCCAGACCTGAGAGCCGACGGTCCAGGCGAGCGGTACGCCCGACGCGGGTTTCGAGGCCTCGCCGCCGTTGGGTGAGGCGTCCGGGGCGGGCGAGACTCTCGTGGGGCGGGCGGAGGGGGCGGCGGTCGCGTGCTCGGTGATGGTGGTCGAGCCGGCGTCGGGCGTCGGGGAGGGGGACGAGCCTGTTGTCCGGGGTGCGGCCGTGGCGGATTGGGCGGACCCGCCGACGTCGACGGAGTCCGAGGGGCGGCCGTCGCCGGGCAGCGCGGACAGCGTCCCCAGGGTGGCGAGCACCGCGCAGACGACACCGACGGCGACCGTCGTGCGCCGACGGCGGTACCAACGGCGGGGCGAGACCGGTTCCCCGAGCGGCTTCCGGCCCTGCGTGCCTGCGGTGGGCCAGCGTTCCGTTTCCGCTGCTTCTACGGTTTCTACCGTTTCTGCGGTTTCCGCGGTTTCTCGCGTTACCGGTGCCCTTCGCGTTACCGCCGATACCGGTGAGGCGGTGATTCCCGCCGTTTCCGCTGGTGCAGCCGTTTCCGTCGGTGCCGCCGTTTCCGCGGTTCTCGACCGTTCGCAGGCTTGAGGTGTTTCCTCTACTCCTCGGATTCCGGTTGCTTCCGGCTGGCCGGAAGGCGCACGCGTTTCCTGGGCCTGCTGAGCCCCGGCCGCTTCCTGCGTTGCCCGGTTCCCCCCTGTTTCCCGGGCCCGCTGGCGGGCCGCCGCCGCTCTCAGCCACCGCCGGTGCAGTTCGAGGCGTTCCTCCGGCGTGGCCCCGCAGAACTCCGCGAGCCGTTCGACCGGGGCGAAATCCTGCGGAACCGCTTCCCCCGCGCAGTACCGGTGCAGCGTCGAGGTGTTCATGCCCAGCCGTCGGGCGAGGGAGCCGTAGCTGCGCTGCGTGCGCCCCTTCAGTTCCGTCAGCAGCGCCGCGAACTCCGCCACATCGGCCACACCGTCGTCGGTCGACACCGTTCTCCTCGTGTTCGTCCGGCCCGGCGGTCATCCCAGGCACTCCTCTAGCTGCACGTCAGATGGGCTGGGATGGTTCCACCTCGGCCGATCGGGCGCCGGCCGTTGCACCGGACCGCCCGGACGGCCGATGCTCTTGGTGTCGCACCGACCGGGCCGGACCGACCGACCGGCGCCGTGGTGACGACCCACAGCCGTGCACTGGCCAGAGCCGTGCACTGACCGAAGCCATGCACTCACCCACGGGGGACACCCATGTCCAAGCGCACCCGAGCCGGCACGCTCACCGGGCTCACCGCACTCACGGTCGCGGGCCTCGCCCTCGGCACCGTACTCGCCGCACCGGCGGGCGCCGCCACTCCACGGCCGCCCGGCTTCCTCTCGGCCGCCGACCTTCCGCCGCACCCCAGCTCGTCCTGGACGGCCGGCAGGGTCACCGCCGGGGCGTCACCGGACGTGGAGTCGGACCGTTGCCTCGCCATGGCGCTGGGCGGCGGCCGGAACTCCTGGTACCGGGACTTCCGGACCGACCTGGACACGAGCGCCCGTCAGGTGAGCGTCAGGCTGTCGAGTGTCAGCGCGGCGAAGGGCCGGTTCGCGCGGATCGACCGGGACATCAAGTCCTGCGCCGCCCGGATCGAGCGGGCCGACCCGGAGGTCGAGGCCGAGCTCAAGGACTACGGGAAGCTGAACGTGGAGGAGGGCGCCCACGTCTACGGCCTGCACACCGAGACCTCCTGGGGCGCGACCGACATCCGCCTCCTCTCCGTCGGCCGGGACGGCACGACGGTGACGGTCGTGGACTGGGGCCGGCTGGGCGACTTCGGCGACGCCCCGGTCAAGGCCTTCAAGAAGACGACCGTGACGGCCGTCGCCAAGCTCCACTGACACACGACCACCGAGGAAGAACCGGGGCCGTCGCCCTCCCGCCACGGGGGTCGGGAGGGTCGGCGGTCCCGTACGACCGCACAGCCACCACCAGTGGGGCCGGACCGGCCCCGCCCACGAGACACACGGGGAACACGTACATGACCAGCAACAACAGCACGGCCGGCAAGAGCGACGCGACCGGTGACCGCACGGCCCGTTTCCGTACCGCCCGCCGTCGTACGGCGCTGGCCGCCGGCCTGGCGCTGGCCCTCGGCCTCGGTGTGACCGCGCAGGCCTCGGCCGGCAGCTCGCGCAGCGTGAGCGGCAAGCCCTCCGACAACATCACGCGCATCGCCGACTTCTACGGCGCGTACATCGACGCGGTGACCGACGAGGGCGGCGGCAAGCTCGCCGACGAACTCCGCAAGCACTACCTCACCCCCGCCTTCCGGAAGGAGCTGGCGGCCTGGGAGGACAAGAACCACGCCGACGGCGTCCTCCGGGCGCAGAACGTCCCGCTCGCATGGAAGGTCACCGACAACGGCACGGCGCACCACACGGAGGCCGTCGTCACCCTCACCTGGGGGAGTGAGACCACGCGGCTCGTCGTCGACATGACCCGCGGTACCCACAAGATCTTCCACATCGGCACGACGGGAGTCGGGGCCCGCTAGGCGGAAGCCGTCACAGGCCGTCACAGTTCGTCCCGGGCAGACCAGAGGCGTCGGCGGCCATCGGAATGCCGAGGGCCGCCGACGGAGGCGGCAGGGCGCTGCCGGAAGCCGGTGGAGGTCGGTGGAGGTCGGCAGTTCGATCGCCGGTGCGCCCAACCCTCTTCCCCAAGTGGCCGTTTGCGCACCAGCGGATTTCGGCCAACCTCGCCGGTCGTGTCGGGGCGGATGCGACGCGGCGGCGCGGTTCGGGGCGGTGGGCGATGCGGTGGGACGGTGGGTGCCGTCCCACCGCATCCCCGTATACGGCCAGGTCGGCGGGGGTGGGTCGGTGGACGGGGCGATTCCCGTCGGCCGGCGTGTCACTCGGGTGCCTCGGTTCGGGTGCGGCCGGGACCACCGGGCCGCCCTGCCGAATCGCACCGCGGGCACGCCCGCTCACGCCTGCTCGCACCCGCTCACGCCCGCTCGCGAGGGAAGTGACGGACGGGTGCCGCTGCGCCGGTGCACGCCCCCCGAAAGGGGGAGCGGGGCCGTCGTGCGGCTGCTCCGGCTCCCGGACATCGGGGCCGGTCATCGCCTCCGCCCGGCGGTCCGTCCGCCGCCCCGGTGCCTGCCCCGTCAACCGGAACCGGCTCGTCGACCAGGGCTTTCCGCTCCGGGCGCCGGACGTGCCGGGGCCCGGAGCGGACGGGGGCAGCCCGGTCCACCGGTACCGGCTCTCGTCCGTGCCGGGCCGCGCCGACGTCGCCCGTGGCACGGGGTACACACGCCGGGCGGGAGACGTGCACCGTCCCGGCGTCCGCTCCCGACGGGTTCGTTCGAGGGGGCGCGCCGTGTGACGTCTCTCCTCCACGGCCCGAACGGTCCCGAACAGGGCTGTCGGACGGTCTCTCCTTTCCCGGGAGCGTCCTGGCGGCCCGCCCGAACATGGCCGAACACCCGGGCGTCGATGATTCGACATGACTGGCGCGGTGCCGACCGGGCAAGGATCCCCGTGAACGTGTTCGAGCAGGAGGGGAACCCACATCGACACGCGGGCGGGGGTCATGGAGAGGCAGGCACGGGGAAGCGGTCCGACGGCGATCGCGGACACCTCGGCGACGAGACAGGCGGGGGAGAACAGGGCCGAGGACGTGGTGGAGCAGGACCGGGCGTCGCAGCTCAGGCGCAGACTCGGACGGGCGGACCTGCGGGCGGTGCCCGAGACGCGCCGGGCGCTGAGGGAGCTGTTGCGCGGCTGGGGGAGGCCGGGGCGGTCGGAGACGGCCGAACTGCTCACCAGTGAACTCGTCACCAACGCGCTCGTGCACACCGACGAGGACGCGGTCCTGACCGCCACCGTCTCACCGTCCGGTCTGCGGGTGGAGGTGCGGGACTCCGCGGCCCACCGCCCCCGGCCCAGGGTGCCGAGCGCCGACGAGGCCACGCACGGCCGGGGCCTGCTCCTGGTGGAGTCCCTCGCGGACACGTGGGGGGTACGGGCGCAGGGCGGTGGCAAGGTCGTCTGGTTCGAACTGGGCGCCGGAGCCGCGTGAGCGAAGCCGACGGGCGACCGGTCTTCGGGCGCGCGCCTTTCGGTTGACCGGCCTTCGGGCAATGAGCGTCGAGCGACGGGTGACCGGCCGTCGGGCGGAGGCTGCCCGGCGACGGGCCGCGAGAACGGGAAGGGGGCGCGACCGCCGAGGTCGCGCCCCCTTCCCGTTCCATCTGAGTGCTCGTCAGCCGAACTGCTGCTCCAGGTCCTTGAGCTTGCGCTCCAGGGAGTCGAGGCGCGGCAGGGCCATCGTGTCGTCCTCCGCGGTGAGGTCGACGGTGATCGAGGAGTCGGCTCCGTGCCGCACGGGCTGAAGGGAGGGCCGCGAACGGACGGGCAGCTGCTCCGCCGAGTTCGCTATGGCAGGCTCCGCGGAGACCCGTTCGGCCGTGGCCGGCTCCAGGGCGGCCGGGGCCTCCACCTGACGGCCACCACCGCCGCCACCGCGACCGGGGAAGCGGCCGCCGTGACCGCGGCTGATCGCCTTCAACTGGGCGCGCTCGACGCGGTGCTGCTCGCGGCGACGCAGCTTCGTCTCTTCCTTGCGTGCCTTGTCCTCGCGGACCTCTTCCACGGCCTCGTCCAGGCTGCGCACGTTCTCGAGGAGCATCAGGGACCAGGCCCTGTAGGTCTCACGGGGAGCGCGTACCCAGCGCACGACGCGGATCTGCGGCAGCGGGCGGGGCACGAGGCCCTGCTCGCGCAGCGCGGCCCTGCGGGTCTGCTTCAGGGCCCGGTCGAAGAGCACGGCCGCCGAGAGCGACATGCCCGCGAAGAAGTGCGGGGCGCCCGCGTGGCCCAGGCCCCTGGGCGCGTGCACCCAGTTGAACCAGGCGGCCGCGCCCGCGAACGTCCACACGAGTATCCGGGATCCGAGCGCCGCGTCACCGTGGCTGGCCTCGCGGACCGCGAGGACGGAGCAGAACATCGCCGCGCCGTCCAGGCCGAACGGCACCAGGTACTCCCAGCCGCCGCTCAGGCCGAGGTTCTGCTCGCCGAAGCCGACCAGACCGTGGAAGGACAGCGCGGCGGCCACGGCCGCGCAGCAGAACAGAAGGACATAGGAGGCGGTGCCGTATATGGCTTCCTTCCGCCTGCGGCGCTCCTCGGTACGCTCCCACGAATCGTCCGCGTTCGCGTTCGCCCCGGAGGAGCGCTTGCCGCGCGCGAGCACCGCCACCGCCGCCAGCATGCCCAGGAGCAGTACGGCGCCGGGAAGCAGCCAGTTCAGCGATATGTCGGTCAATCTCATCAGGGGTCCCTTGCATTGGGATAGGGCGTAACGCCCGCCATAGTGGCGCAATCCCGCCGTCCCTCAGGGGGTTTCGGGGCAAGAGGCCGCCAAGGAAGTGCAAGGGGATGCCCAGGGCGACGTTCTGCTCGAACTGCCGCTTGAGGGGCGGGAGTTGAGTTCGAATAAGACTACCCGTACGGGTGGTTCCTCGGAAAGTTCCCGGGACAAGTGAGGAAATTGTGAAGTCCCTGTAACCCTGGGAGGAGTCTCGTCCGGGTGATCTTACGGGACGTGCGGCGGTGCCCCGTCCCCCGGGAGCGCCTGAGGTCCCCTCAACTCACGGCGACCGCAGTCAGCTTGGCGACGCGGTCCGCGTCGCAGGTGCGCGGGCAGGTGGCGCAGGTGTCCTCGGGGCGCAGGGTGTAGAACATGCAGCAGCTCGCCCGGTCCCGGGTGGGCAGGGTCTCGCCCCGCGGTCCGGTCAGCTCGCGGAAGGACGCCGAGCCGACGTAGGGGCGGGTGGCGCCCGGCAGAAGCAGCTCCAGTTCCCGTCGGGCCCGGTCCTTCTCGCCGTCGCCGAGCAGCTCGGCGACGTACCAGAGGCTCTCGACGATCTCGTCGGTCACCATGCCCCACAGGGCCCGGCCGCGGCGTCGCGCGGGTGGTCCGAACCCGGCGAGCACCGGCTCGTGGTGCTCGGCTATCGCGGCCCGGACCTCCGCCCGCAGCGCCTCCTCGTCCGGGACGACCCGGGCGCCCGGCAGCAGCGCCGCCGGATCACCCGGCAGGCAGGCGAAGGAGGTGGGCGGCCGGACGGCCATCCGCATGCCGTCGCCGGTGCGGTCGTACGAGACGTGCGTCACGGGGAGGCGGGGGACCCGGCGGTGCAGGAACCAGGGGACGGTGATCAGCAGACAGGCGGGCCAGGAGTAGCGGTGCAGGCCGAAGCTCGCGACGACGTCCGGGCGCGCGGGCTGTCCGTAGTCGCGGAGGACCTGCGCGTCGTCCCAGGCGAGAAAGGCCTCCAGTGCCGCCCCGCCCTCCGCGAGCTCGGCCGCGGCGACCCAGCCGCCACCCCGGGGGAGCGGTTCCCGGTGCGCCAGCTCGGTGACGGTCAGGGCCGGGAAGACCTCCGCGAGACGGGCGTAGGCCTGCGCTGTGGCCGACGGGGCTGTGGGCATGCCGGGACCGCCGTTCCGAGAGGAATTAAAGGTAAGCCTTACCTTACTCAATATCGTCGGGATTTGAACTGACGGCCAGTACGCCTAAGGTGCTTGACGGACGAGTAACAACCCGCCGTAATGGCCCCAAGTACCGACAAGGCCGGAGGAGGCCCCGTGGAGCAGGGTGTGCAGGGCTCCACCGGTACCGGGACCCCGGCCGTGCCGGGCGCCGAGGGCCGCGCCCGGGTGCCGGCGCAGTCACGGGGGCCCGCCGGGTACGGCGAGGACGCGGACCGGGACAGATGCGGTCCGGCGGGCGCCGCGCGCGGGGAGCACACGCACAGCGAGAGCCCGGTCCCGCGCCCCCGACCGGTGATCCAGCGCGCCTCGGTGCGGGGTCAGATCCTCGACGCCCTGCGCACGGCGCTCGTCTCCGGGGACCTGCTGCCGGGCGAGGTGTACTCGGCGCCGGTCCTCGGTGATCGCTTCGGGGTCTCCGCGACGCCGGTTCGTGAGGCGATGCAGCAGCTCGCGCTGGAGGGCGCCGTCGAGGTCGTCCCCAACCGGGGCTTCCGGGTGATCGTGCGGGGGACGCGCGAGCTGGCCGAACTGGCCGAGGTGCGCGCGCTGATCGAGGTCCCCGTGATGCTGCGGCTCGCCCGTACGGTGCCCGCCGAGCGCTGGGCCGAGTTGCGGCCGCTCGGTGAGGCGGCCGTGCGCGCGGCGGCCTCCGGCTGCCCGGCCGCGTACGGGGAGGCCGACCGGGTCTTCCACCGGGCGGTGCTCGCGCTGTCCGGCAACGAGCAGCTGGCCGGCGTCGCCGAGGATCTGCACCGGCGCTCGCAGTGGCCGCCGGCCGGCGGGTCGGTGCGGCGCGGGCGGGCGGATCTCATGGCCGACGCGGCCGAACACATGGCCCTGCTGGACGCGCTGACGTCGGGCGAGCCGGACCGGGCACAGGCCCTCGTGCGAGGGCACTTCACGGGCGTCCGCGGCTGAACCGACGCCTGCTGACTGTGCCTGCTGGACCGACGTCTTCTTCTGCCCTGTGTCCTCGGCCTGCAGCCCGACCGGAGCCACAGCCCTCGGCCCCGGCGCTCAGCCCGACCGGAGCCGCCTCGTCCTCCCTCGCCGTCGAGTGGCCCCGGATCCCCGCCCTTCGCCCCCCGCCGCCCTCACGCTCCGGCCGGGCTGGGGGTCGGGGGCGGGGCCAACTGGCGTGCCAGCCAGGTCGGTACGCCGCCCAGGAGGCGGAACAGGCGGCGTGCCTCCTCGCGCAGCCGGGAGGCCTCCGGGTCGACCTCCGCGTCCGCCAGCGAGGCGAGCGCGGGGGCGGTGCCCACCAGGTAGCCCAACTCCTCCCGGATGCGCAGGGATTCGGCGAAGCCGTGCCGGGCCTCCGCCACCTCGCCGTCGCGCAGGGCCAGTCCGGCGAGGTGGCGCCAGGTGAAGGAGAGCAGCAGCGGGTCGGAGTGGGCCGCGGCGGCCGTGTGGGCGCGCCGGTACGCGGCCCTCGCGGCCTGCGGGGAGCGCGAGATGTTCTCCGCGAGCAGGCCGCGGCGGAAGTCCAGCAGCGCCCGTCCGGGGGCGTCCGGCGGGATCAGCGCCGCCGCCCGGCCGAGGGCCGCGCGTGCCTCGTCCACCCGGTCGCGCACGCCGTGCAGCGTGGCCGCGTAGGCAAGGTGCCCCCGTTCACAAGCGGCCGCGCCGCGCTCCTCGTCGTCGTGGGCCAGCGCCTCCGCGGTGCGCAGCGCGTCCTCCGCGTCCTGCCAGCCCTGCTCGGTGTACAGGCACCGTTCCACGAGCAGCGCGGCCCGCTGGACCGCGCCCGCCGCGCTGTCGGCCGGGAGCAGAGCCGCCGCGTCCGCCCAGCAGGCGCGCGAGCGCAGCCGCCATACCGCGGTCTGGAGAGGATCGTCACCTGAGGTCGTTCCGGTACCGGACATGGCGGTGTACGCCACGTTGCCCTCCCCGAGCGCGCCGTCGAGCTTTGAGTGGTGGCCGCATCTCAGCACGAATCGCGGGGCCGGGCCAAGGGGGCGGGTGAAGGATTTCACAAAGTCGTGGGACTCCGCGCCCCGCAGGTCTCCACCGGTGGTGACCCAGAGGTGGCGGCCGGTGTCGGCTCGAGGTCAGCTCATCCGCAGTGCGAGGAAGAAATCAAGCTTGTCCTCCAGCCGCGAGAGGTCACGGCCCGTCAACTGCTCGATCCGTCCGACCCGGTAGCGCAGCGTGTTGACGTGCAGGTGCAGACGAGCCGCGCACCGGGTCCAGGAACCGTCGCAGTCGAGGAACGCCTCCAGCGTCGGGATCAGCTCGGCGCGGTGGCGCTGGTCGTAGTCGCGCAGCGGGTCCAGCAGACGGGCCGTGAAGGCCTTGCGCACGTCGTCCGGGACGAACGGGAGCAGCAGCACGTGGGAGGCCAGTTCCTGGTGGCCCGCCGCGCAGACCCGGCCGGGGCGGGCGGCGGCCACCCGCCGGGCGTGCCGTGCCTCCTCCAGCGCCCCGCGCAGGCCCTCCGCCGAGTGCACGGCCGCGCTGACGCCCAGCGTGAGCCGCCCGTCGCCGTCGAGGCCGGACGACAACGGCTCGCGGACGGCGGCCAGCAGCGCGTCGGCGAGGACGCCGGTCTCGGATCCGTCGTGCTCGCTCGACACCGCCGGCAGCGGGACCAGGGCGATCGCCTCGTCGCCGGTGTGGGCCACGGCGATGCGGTCGGAGGGCTCGGGGCCGGTGGCGAGCGGGTCGACCAGGATCTCCTCCAGGAGCGACTGGGTCAGCGGGCCGGCCTCCAGCGCGCCGTCGTCCCACTCGACGCGGGCGACGACCACCTGCCAGTGCGGGGCGGCCCCCAGACCCGGGAGCAGCACCGGCGCGGCCACCCGCAGACGGGCCGCGATCTCGGCCGGGGCGGCGCCCGTCTGGACCAGCTCCAGCACCTCCTGCGCGAGCCGCCTGCGCACCGTGCGCGCGGCGTCCCGGCGGTCCCGCTCGACGGCGATCAGCTGGGTGACGCCCTGCAGCAGGTCGAGGCGCTCGTCCGCCCAGTCCCCGGCGTCCGCCTCGACGGCCAGCAGCCAGTCCGACAGGACGCTCTCGCGCACGTCGCGCGCCGGCTGGGCGGCCGGCGAGGTCCGCGGGGCCTGTGGCGCCGGCGGGACGCGGCCGCCGCCGCGGATCGGGAACAGCGAGTAGGTCGTCTGGCCGATGATCACCCGGTGCGGTCCGCGCCGCCCGGTGCGGACGGCCGCCAGGTGTTCCGCCGCCAGCTTCGCGCACGCCTCGGCCGGCAGGGCCGGACCCGTCGCCTTCGGGCCCGCGATGAGCCGTCCGGTGGGGGACAGGACCCAGGCCCGCAGGTCCAGGTCGGAGCCGAGCAGATCGAGGACGACGTCCGGGCCGCCGCCCGCCGGGCCCGAGGTCATCATCCTGCGGTGCCGGTCCACCACGGCGGCGAGGTCCCCGGCGCGCTCGCCGGACACCTGCCGTACGACGTGCTCGGTGATCGTCGCGAAGGCCACCGACTCGTGCACCGCGAACAGCGGGAGGCGGTGCCGGGCGCAGGCCACGGCGAGGTCCTCGGGAACCGCTCCCAGCTCCGCCTCGCCGGCCGCGAGCGCGGCCACCCCGGCCTGCACCAGGAGCCGCACGAACGGTTCGGAGTCCGCCGCGTCCCGGCGCCACGCCAGGCCCGTCAGCACCAGCTCGCCCCCGGAGAGGTAGCGGCTGGGGTCCCGCAGGTCGGTGGTCATGACGCCCCGTACCGTGCGGTCCAGCTCGTCCTGGCCGCCGAGGAGCCTGAGGCCCAGCGCGTCGGTGTCCAGCAGTGCGCGCAGCCGCATCTCGTCGCCGCCGTTCTTTGTCTCGAAAACTACGATGAATCGTGAAGGCCGTGGTGGGAGCGGACCCGTCGTCGGTCCGCCGTCGGTCCCGCCCCGGAGAGCCCGGCCGGCGCGGCGGACAGCCGCGTACCGCATTCTTCGGCGGCCAGGTCGTTTCCTACGTTTCCACAGGAAAACGAGGAGGTTACCGAGGATCTCCGTTCATACGAATCTACAAGATGCCCGGGTCGACCAGCCAACTCCTTCATGGTTTCCGTGACTGACCCGGTCGGAGCAAGGCGCTGTGTACTGACCTCACTCCGCGTGAACACCACATGAACGAGCCGGGCCCGCCGCACCCGATTCTGGCTCGATACGACTCACGAGACTCACGAGACGAAGAAGAGAGCCGGTCATGGACTTCCTTCGCCCCGCCAGCTGGGAGGAGGCGCTCGCCGCCAAGGCCGAGCACCCCACCGCTGTGCCCATTGCGGGTGGCACCGACGTGATGGTCGAGATCAACTTCGACCACCGCAGGCCCGAGTACCTGCTCGACCTCAACCGCGTGGGCGACCTCTACGAATGGGAGGTCGGCGAGGAGAGCGTGCGGCTCGGCGCCTCCGTCCCCTACACCCGGATCATGGAGCACCTGCGCGCGGAACTGCCGGGCCTGGCCCTCGCCTCGCACACCGTGGCCTCCCCGCAGATCCGCAACCGCGGCGGCGTCGGCGGCAACCTCGGCACCGCGTCCCCGGCCGGCGACGCCCACCCCGCCCTGCTGGCGGCCGGCGCCGAGGTCGAGGCCGAGTCGGTGCGCGGCACCCGCCTGATCCCGATCGACGCCTTCTACACCGGCGTGAAGCGCAACGCGCTCGCTCCCGACGAGCTGATCCGCGCCGTCCACATCAAGAAGGCCGACGGTCCGCAGCAGTACTCCAAGGTGGGCACCCGCAACGCCATGGTCATCGCCGTCTGCGCCTTCGGCCTCGCGCTGCACCCGCGGTCCCGGACCGTCCGCACCGGCATCGGCTCGGCCGCGCCCACCCCCGTCCGGGCGAAGACCGCGGAGGACTTCCTCAACGCGGCGCTCGAAGAAGGCGGCTTCTGGGACAACGGAAAGATCATCGCCCCGTCGGTCGCCAAACAGTTTGCCGACCTGTGCGCCGCCGCCTGCAACCCCATCGACGACGTCCGGGGGACGGCGAGTTACCGACGGCACGCGGTGGGCGTCATGGCCCGCCGCACGCTGACCTGGACGTGGGAGTCGTACCGCGGCCCCCGCCGCACCGCAAAGGGAGCCGCGTGATGCGCGTCAACTTCACTGTCAACGGACGTCCGCAGGAAGCCGACGACGTGTGGGAGGGCGAGAGCCTGCTCTACGTGCTGCGCGAGCGGCTCGGGCTGCCGGGTTCCAAGAACGCCTGCGAGCAGGGCGAGTGCGGCTCGTGCACGGTCCGGCTGGACGGCGTGCCGGTGTGCTCCTGCCTGGTCGCCGCCGGACAGGCCGAGGGCCGCGACATCGTGACCGTCGAGGGTCTCGCGGACTTCGCCAGGCAGCGTGCCCAGCACGGCGGTTGCGGAACCGGTTCCTGCGGCACCGCGGGCCACCCGGGCGCGTCGGACGCCTCCTCCGGCGAGGCCGAGGGACGGCCGGCCGGGAGCGCCGACTCCCACACCGGTGAGGGGACCGAACTCGCCCCGATCCAGCAGGCGTTCATCGACGCCGGCGCCGTCCAGTGCGGCTTCTGCACGCCGGGTCTGCTGGTCGCCGCCGACGAGATGCTGGAACGCAACCCGAACCCGAGTGACGCCGACATCCGCGAGGCGCTCTCCGGCAACCTCTGCCGGTGCACCGGATACGAGAAGATCATGGACGCGGTCCGCCTGGCGGCCGCCCGTCAGGGAGAGGCGGTCTGACGATGCCCACCAACGGCGCTCCCCTCGGCACCCCCACCAAGGTCACCCAGGGCTCCCGGACGAAGGGCGGCATCGGCGAGTCCACGCTCCGCCCCGACGGCACCCTCAAGGTCACCGGCGAGTTCGCGTACTCGTCCGACATGTGGCACGAGGACATGCTCTGGGGCCAGATCCTGCGCTCCACGGTCGCCCACGCCGAGATCGTCTCCATCGACACCTCCGAGGCCCTGGCCCTGCCCGGCGTCTACGCCGTGATGACCTACGACGACCTGCCGACGGACGTGAAGAACTACGGCCTGGAGATCCAGGACACCCCCGTCCTGGCCCACGGCAAGGTCCGCCACCACGGCGAGCCGGTCGCCATCGTCGCCGCGGACCACCCCGAGACCGCCCGCCGCGCCGCCGCGAAGATCAAGGTCGAGTACCGCGAGCTGCCTGTCGTCACCGACGAGGCCTCGGCGACCGCGCCGGACGCGATCCTGATCCACGAGGGCCGCGACGACCACCACATCGGTCACGTCCCGCACCCCAACATCGTCCACCGCCAGCCGATCGTCCGGGGCGACGCCGCCGCGGCCGCCGCGCGCGCCGACGTCGTCGTGCGGGGCGAGTACCTCTTCGGCATGCAGGACCAGGCGTTCCTCGGCCCCGAGTCCGGTCTGGCCGTGCCCGAGGAGGACGGCGGCGTCCACCTCTACATCGCCACCCAGTGGCTCCACTCCGACCTGCGCCAGATCGCGCCCGTCCTCGGCCTGCCCGAGAGCAAGGTGCGGATGACGCTGTCCGGCGTCGGCGGCGCGTTCGGCGGCCGCGAGGACCTGTCGATGCAGATCCACGCCTGTCTGCTGGCCCTGCGCACCGGAAAACCCGTCAAAATCGTTTACAACCGTTTCGAGTCCTTCTTCGGCCACGTCCACCGCCACCCGGCGAAGCTCACCTACGAGCACGGCGCGACCAGCGACGGAAAGCTCACCCACGTCAAGTGCCGGATCGTCCTCGACGGCGGCGCCTACGCCTCGGCCAGCCCGGCCGTCGTCGGGAACGCCTCCTCGCTCGGCGTCGGCCCGTACGTCGTCGACGACGTCGAGATCGAGGCCATCGCCCTCTACACCAACAACCCGCCCTGCGGCGCGATGCGCGGCTTCGGCGCGGTCCAGGCATGCTTCGCCTACGAGGCGCAGATGGACAAGGTCGCGGCCGAACTCGGCATGGATCCGGTGGAGTTCCGCCGGATCAACGCGATGGAGCAGGGAACCCTCCTGCCGACCGGCCAGCCCGTCGACTCCCCGGCGCCGGTCGCCGAGATCCTGCGCCGCGTCAAGGCGATGCCGCTGCCCCCGGAGCGCCAGTGGGAGAGCAGCGAGGGCGCGGACGTACGGCAGCTGCCCGGCGGTCTGTCCAACACCACGCACGGCGAAGGCGTCGTACGGGGAATCGGTTACGCGGTCGGCATCAAGAACGTCGGCTTCTCCGAGGGCTTCGACGACTACTCCACCGCCCGGGTCCGGATGGAGGTCATCGCCGGCGAGCCCGTCGCGACCGTCCACACGGCCATGGCGGAGGTCGGCCAGGGCGGCGTCACCGTCCACGCGCAGATCGCCCGCACCGAGCTGGGCGTCTCGCAGGTGACCATCCAGCCCGCGGACACGCAGGTCGGCAGCGCCGGCTCGACCTCGGCCTCCCGGCAGACGTACGTCACCGGCGGCGCCGTGAAGAACTCCTGCGAACTCGTCCGGGAGAAGGTCCTGGAGATCGGCCGTCGCAGGTTCGGCTCCTACCACCCCGCCTGGGCCACCGCCGAGCTGCTCCTGGAGGGCGGCAAGGTCGTGACCGACGGCGGCGAGGTCCTCGCCGACCTGGTGGACGTGCTCGAGGACGAGAGCGTCGAGGTCGAGGCGGAGTGGCGGCACCGGCCCACCGAGCCCTTCGACCTGCGCACCGGACAGGGCAACGGCCACGTCCAGTACTCCTTCGCCGCGCACCGCGCCGTCGTCGAGGTCGACACCGAGCTCGGCCTGGTCAAGGTCATCGAGCTGGCCTGCGCGCAGGACGTCGGCAAGGCGCTCAACCCGCTGTCCGTGATCGGCCAGATCCAGGGCGGCACGACCCAGGGCCTGGGCGTGGCGGTCATGGAGGAGATCATCGTCGACCCGAAGACGGCGAAGGTCAGGAATCCGTCCTTCACGGACTACCTGATCCCCACGATTCTCGACACGCCGACCATCCCGGTCGACGTGCTCGAACTCGCCGACGACCACGCCCCCTACGGGCTCCGTGGCATCGGCGAGGCGCCCACCCTGTCGTCCACCCCGGCGGTCCTCGCGGCCATCCGGAACGCGACCGGGCTGGAGCTCAACCGCACGCCGGTACGTCCGGAGCACCTCACCGGAACCTGACCCCTCGGGGTCCGACCAGGTGTCGTCCGGGGGTGCCGCACCCCCGGACCCACCCCCCCCTTGTTCGTCTCGGGCCGTCCCCCGGGTCGTCCGTTCCCAAATCCCGTGACCGGCCGAAGGCGCCGCGCGGGTGTCCCTTTGAACCTTGGGAGATGGCCCATGACCCAGCAGTCGACGGAGCCCAGGACCACAGCCGAGGACGCGGGCGCAGGCACCCGCGTCCCGGCCGGCCGGTCCTGGCTCGACCGGTACTTCCACATATCCGGGCGGGGCTCCACGGTCGCCCGCGAAGTGCGCGGCGGCGTCACCACCTTCATGGCGATGGCGTACATCCTTCTGCTCAACCCCCTGATCCTGTCCGGCAAGGACGCGGCCGGGGACACCCTCGGCCGGCAGGCGCTGATCACCGCAACCGCTTTCGCGGCGGCTTCCACCACCCTGCTGATGGGCTTCTTCGGCAAGGTGCCGCTCGCGCTGGCCGCCGGGCTGTCCGTCTCGGGCGTCCTGTCCTCCCAGGTCGCCCCGGAGATGACCTGGCCGCAGGCGATGGGCATGTGCGTGCTGTACGGCGTCGTCATCATGCTGCTGGTCGTCACCGGCCTGCGAGAGATGATCATGAACGCGATCCCGCTCGCGCTCAAGCACGGCATCACCATGGGCATCGGCCTGTTCATCGCGCTCATCGGTTTCTACAAGTCCGGCTTCGTCCACCAGGGCGAGGCGACCCCGGTCACCCTCGGTCCGGCGGGCGAACTCGCCGGCTGGCCCGTCCTGCTGTTCGCCGGCACGCTGCTGCTGATCTTCATGCTCCAGGCCCGGAACATCCCCGGCGCCATCCTCATCGGCATCGTCGCCGGCACGGCCGTCGCCGCGGTCCTCAACGCCACCGGGGTCGTCGACCCGAAGCAGTGGGCGGCCGGCGCTCCCGAACTGCACGGCGGCGCGGTCTCGATGCCGGACTTCTCGCTCTTCGGGGACGTGGAGTTCGGCGGCTGGGGCGAGGTCGGCGCGATGACCGTCGGCATGATCGTCTTCACCCTCGTCCTCGCCGGGTTCTTCGACGCGATGGCCACCATCATCGGCGTCGGCACCGAGGCCGGGCTCGCCGACGACAAGGGCCGGATGCCGGGCCTGTCCAAGGCGCTGTTCATCGACGGCGCCGGCGGAGCCATCGGCGGCGTGGCGGGCGGCTCCGGCCAGACCGTGTTCATCGAGTCCGCGACCGGCGTGGGCGAGGGAGCCCGCACGGGTCTCGCCTCGGTCGTCACCGGCGCCTTCTTCGCGGCCTGTCTGTTCTTCACCCCGCTCACCGCGATCGTCCCGCAGGAGGTCGCCTCCGCCGCCCTGGTCGTCATCGGCGCGATGATGCTGATGAACGCCCGCCACGTCGACTGGGCCGACCGGGCGACCGCTGTCCCGGTGTTCCTGACCGTCGTCCTGATGCCGTTCACGTACACCATCACCACCGGTGTCGCCGCGGGCGTCATCTCCTACGCCGCCATCAAGGCCGCGCAGGGCAGGGCGCGGGAGATCGGCGCCTTCATGTGGGTCCTGACGGCGATCTTCCTGGTCTACTTCGCCCTCCACCCGATCGAGAGCTGGCTGGGCGTGCACTAGCCCTCCGGCCCGGCGGGCACCCGGCCCGGCGGGCATACGCCCCGCGCACACCCGCCCGCCGTACAACCGCCCTCCACGCAACCGCAGTCAAGGAGACCGAGAGATGCTGGACATCGCCGAGGAGCTGAACCGGTGGGTCGGGCAGGGCCGTGACTTCGCCGTGGCCACCGTGGTGGCCGTCGGCGGCAGCGCGCCCCGCAGGCCCGGCGCCGCCCTGGCGGTGGACGCCGACGGCACGGCGATCGGGTCGGTCTCCGGCGGGTGTGTGGAGGGCGCGGTGTACGAGCTGTGCCGGCAGGCGCTGGAGGACGGGGAGTCCGTCCTCGAACGCTTCGGCTACAGCGACGACGACGCCTTCGCCGTCGGGCTCACCTGCGGCGGGATCATCGACATCCTGGTCACCCCGGTGCGGGTCGGCGACCCGGTCCGGCCGGTGATCGCGGCCGCTCTGGCGGCAGCCGCCTCCGGCGGGGCCACGGCGCTGGCGCGGATCGTGACCGGCCCGGCGGACCTCGTCGGCCGCGCGCTGCTCGTCCGCCCGCACGGGAGCGGCGAAAACGTTTCCCGCGAGAACGCCTCTTGCGACAGCGGTTACTCCGACGGTTACTCCGGCGCTGGCGGTTTCGACAGCGGTTACTCCCGCGGCCGCTCCGGCGCTGGCGGTTTCGACAGCGGTTACTTCGAAGGCGGCTTCGGCGCCCACCCGGAGCTGGACCGCACGGTCGCGGCCGAGGCCGGCGCCCTGCTCGACGCCGGTCGCACCGGCACCCTGGAGATCGGCGAACAGGGCTCACGCTGCGGGGCGCCGCTCACGGTCCTGGTCGAGTCGTCCGTCCCGCCGCCCCGGATGATCGTGTTCGGCGCGATCGACTTCGCGTCGGCGCTGGTGCGGGTCGGCAAGTTCCTCGACTACCGGGTGACGGTGTGCGACGCGCGTCCCGTCTTCGCGACCGCGGCCCGTTTCCCGGAGGCCGACGAGATCGTCGTCGAGTGGCCGCACCGGTACCTGGAGCGCACCGAGGTGGACGCGCGGACCGTGCTGTGCGTGCTCACCCACGACGCCAAGTTCGACGTCCCGCTGCTCCGGCTGGCGTTGCGGCTCCCGGTCGCCTACGTCGGCGCGATGGGCTCGCGCCGCACCCACCTCGACCGCAACACCCGGCTGCGCGAAGTGGGCGTGACCGAGCTGGAGTTGGCGCGTCTGCGGTCTCCCATCGGCCTCGATCTGGGCGCCCGCACACCCGAGGAGACGGCGCTGTCGATCGCCGCCGAGATCGTCGCCGACCGGCGCGGCGGCAGCGGGGTCTCCCTGACCGGCGCGCACACGCCCATCCATCACGACGTGACGTCGGCCCCGACGGGCCGGATCGGCTCGGTGGCCTGAGCCGCCGTACCCGGCACGGCCGGCTGGTCCGGCCAGGTGAACGCGTAGCGCGGGTCGCCGCCCCGGCTCAGCCGGACGTGGCGCAGCAGTTCGCGCGCGATGCCCGCGTTGCCCATGGCCCAGCCGGTCTGCGGCTCCAGGTGGCCCGGGACGGGCCGGTGCGCCAGGTTGGACCAGCGCGCGCCCTGCGCGTCCCGGGTCGCGCGCGAGGCGAGGTCCGCCACGAGGGTCCGCGCGAAGCCGGGGGAGTCGTCCTGCTCGGCGATCCGGTCGCAGGCCAGCGCCAGCACCCCGGCCGTCCCGCAGCAGCGGCCGTTGTTGTCCCAGAACCCGGGCCGCAGCGGGCGCGGCAGTCCGGAGCGGGTCACGGTGTGCCAGCAGCGGTCGGCGAGCGCGGCCCAGGAGGGCTCACCGAGCAGGTCCCGCAGCAGCCGGAAGACCTGGGCGTCGCCGGCCGGTCCGTGACACCAGCCGTAGCTGTACCGGTCGACCACGTCGGGCCGGTGGTGCGGGTCGGAGTGCGGCACGAGGAAGCCGTCCGGTCCGTCCTCGTCCCGGGCGACGACGTCCGCGACGCCCGCCCGCGCGAGCTCCACCAGGTCGGCACGGCCGGTGGCGGTTCCGACGGCGGCCAGCGCGTACGCGATCCCGAGCGTGCCGTGCGAGACATGGTGCAGCCGCGCTGCCGCGCCGAGCTTGAACTCCCAGGTGACACCGCCCCCTTCGGTGGCCTCGGCGGTCTCCAGGTAGGGCTCCAGCGCGCGTACGGCGAGGTCGGCGTCGCCGGCCGCCAGCGCGCCGAGGCCGATGCCCGCGTTGCCGCCCATCAGCTCGAACAGGACGCCCCAGCGCACCCCGTCGAAGTGCGACCGCACCCGCTCCAGGGCGCGGTCCGCGGCGGCGCCCGCGGTCTCGGCGCCGAGTTCGCGGTGGACGGTGCGCAGCGCGAGCGCGATGCCGGTCAGCCCGAAGTACAGGGAGTGGTCCGGGTGGTCGTCGACGGCGTCCGCGAGACTGCGGGCGGCGCGCAGAGCGGTGTCGGCCCAGGAATCGTCGCCGAAGTGCCGCCAGGCCTCCAGGAGTACGGGTACGACTCCGGCCGTCCCGGTGTAGAGCGTCGGATCGACGTGGTCGTCCGAGGGCCTGACGGGCCAGCCGAGCCCGCCGCCCCCGGTGTCCCGTGCGGCGCCCCGCAGCCAGCGCAGGGCGTCCACCGCGAGTTCCTCGACTTCTCCGGTCGCCGTCATGCCCTCACCCTGGCACGGCAGCCCCTGCCGTCGCACGGCGGTAGCGGGGAGCAGCCACCGTCCATGCCGTCGGCCGGGGGACCGTCTGTCCTCGTCGTCGCACGGCCGGTGGCCGGGGATCGGCCAACGGCCCTTGCCCCGCACGGCCGGTAGCCGCCGATCGGCCGCCCGTTTTCGCCGTCGTTCCGTCAGCGGCCGCGGAGCAGGCGGTTCACCGCGCGTCCGAACACCGAGCGGCCCGCGGCCCCGAGGAGGGGGTCGACGAGGGACGGCAGAAAACGCACGCGCACCTCTTCCCGCCAGAGCACCCGGGCCCGTCCGCCGGGGCCGGGCCGTACCTCGATCTCGGCCCAGCCCAGGACGACCCGGCCGCGCTTCTCCAGTCGGCACCGGCCCGGTTCGCCGTCGGACGGCGGCTGCCACTCGGTCACCTCCATCCGGTCGGCGAAGGACAGCGGGCCGAGCCCCGACCGCGCCTCGAAGACCGTGCCCGCGCGGGTCGGCGCGGGAGTGAGCACGGTGACGCGGGTGAGCGGTACCACGTCGCCGTGCCGGGGCCACTCCGTCAGGCGACGCCAGGCGTCGTCCAGGGACAGCGGTACCGTGCGTTCGAGCTGGAAGAAGGCCACGCGCCGATCGTAGGGAGTCGGAGCCGTCCGGTGGAGCATGACCCTCCGGCTCACAGGTTCGGACTCACCTTCGCGGTGTCGTGCCGGGTCAGCGGTAGACCCGCCCCGGCACCGCCGCCCCCGGCGCCAGCAGCTGGGGAACCGTCACGAAAACGTATCCGCGCTCTTTCAGCGCGTCGATGATCCCCGGCACGGCCGGCACGGTCCCGTCGTAGATGTCGTGCAGCAGGATGATGCCGTCCCGGTCGGCCTGGGCGAGCACCCGGCGCCGGATCAGCGCGGAGTCGGTCGTGGTGTAGTCCTTGGCGGTCACCGTCCACAGCACCTCGGCGAGGCCCATGTCGCGGCAGATCCCGTGCACGGTGTCGTCGGTGCGGCCCTGCGGCGGCCGCATCAGGGTGGGACGCCGGCCGGTGAGGCGCTCTATCTCGTCGTTGGGGCGCCGGAGTTCCTCGCGTATCTCCTCCGGGGTGATCTGCGTGAGGATCTTGTGGTCCCAGGTGTGGCTGGCCACCTCGTGTCCCTCGGCGGCCATGCGCCGGACGAGCTCCGGGTACGTGTCGATGTGCCGCGCGCCCAGCAGGAAGAAGGTCGCCGGGACCTGTCTCTCCTTCAGGATGTCGAGCAGCCGGGCGGAGTTCTCGCTCGGGCCCGCGTCGAAGGTGAGGGCGATGCACTTCGCCTCACGGCAGTCGACGGGGCCGAAGCGGGCGGCCTGGGTGGTGGCCGCGGGGCGGGCGCGGGCGGCGCTCGGGTGGGTGATGTCGGCGCCGCCGCAGCCGGTCAGCGTGACCGCCAGGCAGGTGGCCGCCGCCGAGACGGCGACGGCCCGCAACCCGGCCCCCGTTTTCTTCATCTTCTTGGTCAGAGAAGGCATGGCGCGACTATACATAGCGCGTATACACCCTATGTATAGTCTCGCCGTCATGCGCTCCCGGAGGCCGGAAAGGGCCTCACCGGGCGTAGAACGTCGCGTCCGCCCGGTCCGTGGCCGTGCTCGGCGTCTGCACATACAGCAGGTAGCTGTAGTGGCGGACATAGCGTCCGGCGTAGTTGTACGACTCGTACGAGACCCCCGCGGAGTCGGCGAGACCGGCCCGGCGGTGGAAACTCGCGTCGGACGCGAACCCCGACGTGCCGTCGTTCTTCTCCAGCCACACCTCGAAGTTTTTGTGCCGCAGGTAGTAGCCGGGGAAGTTCGCCGACTCCAGCGAGACCGTCCCGGCGCCCGCGAGACCGGTGACCACCCGGAACTGCGAGTCGGCGAGCGGGCTGACCCCGGCCTCGATGCGGGCGCGGTACTCCCAGTGCCGGACGAACCGGTCCGCGTGGTTGTACGAGGAGAAGCGCTGCGGGGTGACCCCGTCGGCCACCGGGATGCCGAAGTCGGGGCTGCCGTCCGCCTTCCAGTACACCTTCTGCACGCGGGTGCGGCGGTTGGGGTCGTTCAGCGGGTCACCGGTGATGTCCTTGTAGCTGCGGTCGTGGTAGACGAGGATGTCGGATGTGCCGTCCTCGGAGACGGTGAACGAGTTGTGGCCCGGCCCGTACTGCGAGGTCGAGGCGTTCGAGGTGAACACCGGCTGCGTGCCCTTGGTCCAGGACGCCGGGGAGGTCAGGTCGGCCGTCGCGGAGGCGGTCAGCATGCCCAGGCAGTAGTTGGCGTCGGTCGCGCTCGCCGAGTAGGTCAGGAAGACCTTCCCGCCGTGCTGGATCAGCGCGGGGCCCTCGTTGACCTTGTAGCCGACCGTCTCCCAGGAGAGCGTCGGCTGCGAGATCTCCGCCGGAGTGCCCTGGATCGTCCAGGGGTTGGCCAGCTTCGCGATGAACAGGCTGGTGTTGTTGTCCTCGGACGGGTTGCGCTGCGCCCAGGCCAGATAGCGGACGCCGCCCACGACGAAGGTCGTGGCGTCCAGGGAGAAGCTCTCCCAGCCGGTCGTGATCCGGCCCTTCTCGGCCCAGCTCGCGGTCAGCGGATCGGCGCCGGTGCCTTCCAGGACGTACATCCGGATCGCCCAGACGTCACTGGTGGACCCGGCCGCGAAGTACACGTACCACTTGCCGTCGATGAAGTGGATCTCCGGCGCCCAGATGTGGGCGCCCATGACCCCGCTGCTGTGCTTGGTCCAGATGGTGACCTCCTGGGCCGTCGACAGGCCCTGGATCGTCGTCGCCCGGCGCAGCACGATGCGGTCGTACGCGGGGACCGTGGCGGTGAAGTAGTAGTAGCCGTCGGTGTGCTTGTAGATGTGCGGATCGGCGCGCTGCTCCGCTATCGGGTTGGTGTACGTCACCGCGGGGGAGTCGGGCACGGCGGCCCGGGCGGGGGCGCCCAGGCCGGTGAGGACGGCCGCGAGGGCGACGAGGCCGCCCAGGATCAGCCGAACGGCGTTGCTTCTCAAGGGTGTTCTCCTGACGGAGGGGAGAGGTGGGGGCGAGGGCGGGGCAGGGAGAAGAGCGGGTGGGAGGGAGGGCGGGAGAGGGGCGATGGGGAGAGGGACGGTGGGGCGGTAGGCGCCGGGGTCAGGTGACGGGTACGAGGCGCCACTGCTGGCAGGCGTTGTTCAGCCAGGTCCACTGCCGTACGTCGGCGCCGTTGGCGGTCCCGCAGTCGGCGACGTCCGCGACCTTGCCGCTGTTCTCGTTCACGAGCCGGACGTAGTCGCCGCTCGCGGTGAAAACGGGCCGGAAACGCCGGCACTTGTTGTTCAGCCAGGACCACTGGCGCAGGTCGGCGCCGTCGGCGGTGGAGCAGTCGGCGGTGTCCAGCACCCGGCCGGTGGCCACGTTCACCAGTCGTCCGGTGTCGTCGCCCTGGTCCTCGATCCGCCACTTCTGGTGGGTCCCGCCGGTGCAGGTCCACTGGAGGACGTTCGTGCCGTCGGCCGTGGAACCGCCTTCGACGTCCAGGCACTTGCCGCTGTTGCGGTTGACGAGGGTGTACGCGGTCGGGGTCGCCGCCGTCTCGCCGGACGGCCCGGGAAGCGTCGTGCCCAGGGCGACCGGGGTGCCGAAGGCAGGGGTGCCGTCGGTGGTCCAGGTGAACTTCTGGGCGCGGGTCGTCCGCCCGTTTCCGCAGCCGCCGCTCGCGGAGGAGTTGGCGTGGTAGACGATCCAGTTCTCGGTGCCGTCGGGTGAGGTGAAGAAACCGTTGTGGCCCGGGCCGTAGACGCCGTTGGTGTCACTGCGCTGGAAGACGGGCGTCTGCTTCTTGGTCCACGACGCGGGGTTCAGCGGGTCGCCGCCCGTCAACTCCAGCCGGCCGAGCTGGTAGTCGGCGGTCTGGCAGTAGCTTGCGGAACAGGTGAGGAAGGTGCGGCCGTCGTGGTACAGCGGCTCCGGGCCCTCGTTGACGGGGGCGCCCACCCGCTCCCAGTCCAGCGTGGGGCTGGAGATCACCGTGAAGGTGCTGCCGGAAAGCGTGTACGGGTTGCTCATCGGCGCGATGACCAGGCTCTGTGCGCTGCCGTTCACGAAACCGCTTCCGACGAGATAGAGGTTCCCGTTCGCCTGGAGCACGCTCGCGTCGATCAGCCAGCCGCCCGGCGTGAGGTGGGAGCCGGTCAGGGAGCCCTTGTAGGTGTAGGGGCCCAGCGGGTCGGCGCCGGCGCTCTCCAGGACGTGGGTGCGCTGGGAGTCGCAGCAGGCGGCGCCGCCCCGGCCGGCCGAGTAGTAGAGGTACCAGTGGCCGTCGAACCGGTGGATCTCCGGTGCCCAGATGTTGGTGTTGCGGGTCGACGTGGTGTCGGGCCACACCTGCACGGTGGGCGCGGTGGCCAGGCCCGCCAGGGTCGGCGCCTTGCGCATGCCGAGGACGCCGGTGAACGTCGTCGTGATCAGGTAGTAGTTGCCGTCGTGGAACTCCAGCCAGGGGTCCGCGCCCTTGGCCGACTTCAGCGGGTTGGTGTACGGGCGGCCACCGGCCGCGGCCACCGGCTGGGTCGTCGCCACCAGGGCGAGGAGGAGGGCCGCCACGCAGACGAGCAGGGATCTGCGGCGGTGGTTCCGTGGCATACAGGACCGTCCCTTGTCCGTGAAACTGCCTGTCCGAGATATCGAACATAGTTCGTAACTTCGGCCAGAAGATAGGGGGCGGGCATGTCCTCGTCAATGGTTTGGACGGTCTCCCCGGCACCGGGAGGGTGCCCGTGCCGCGGCCGGCGCCGCCCGGGCGGCCGGCGGCGGAACGCGCCGGGGCGCCCGGCTCGGTCACTGGGGACCGGGCCGGACGCCCTGGATGTGCCGGCCGCGTACGGCCGTGCTGCCGGTGTGCTGGTGTTCCGGTCCTCCGGGGAGGCCGGGATCAGACCAGGTCGAACCGGTCGAGGTTCGAGACCTTGACCCACGCGGCGACGAAGTCGTTCACGAACTTCGCCTTCGCGTCGTCGCTCGCGTAGACCTCGGCGAGCGCGCGCAGCTCCGAGTTCGAGCCGAAGACCAGGTCGGCGCGGGTGCCGGTCCACTTGACCTCGCCGGTGGCGGCGTCGCGGCCCTCGAAGGCGGTCTGGTCGGCGGACGTCGACGACCACGTCGTACCCAGGTCGAGCAGGTTGACGAAGAAGTCGTTGGTCAGCTTGCCCGGGGTGTCGGTGAAGACGCCGTGCGAGGACTGGCCGTGGTTGGCGCCCAGGACGCGCAGGCCGCCGACGAGGACCGTCAGCTCGGGGGCGCTCAGGTTCAGCAGGTTCGCGCGGTCGAGCAGCAGGAACTCGGCCGGCAGGCGGTTGCCCTTGCCGAGGTAGTTGCGGAACCCGTCGGCGGCCGGCTCGAGCGCGGCGAACGACTCGACGTCCGTCTGCTCCTGCGTGGCGTCCACGCGGCCCGGCGTGAAGGGGACCTCCACGGCGTGGCCGGCGTCGGCCGCGGCCTTCTCCACGGCGGCCGCGCCGCCGAGGACGATCAGGTCGGCCAGGGAGACCTTCTTCGCGCCGGAGTTGAACTCCTGCTGGACGCCCTCCAGGACACGCAGCACCTGGGCCAGCTCGTCCGGGTTGTTGACCTCCCAGCCGCGCTGCGGCTCCAGGCGGATGCGGGCGCCGTTGGCGCCGCCGCGCTTGTCGCTGCCGCGGAAGGTGGAGGCCGACGCCCACGCGGTGGACACCAGCTGCGACACGGTCAGCCCCGAGGCGAGGATCTTGGCCTTGAGGGCCGCGATGTCCTCGGCGCCGATGGTCTCGCCCTCGGCGGCCGGCAGCGGGTCCTGCCACAGCAGGGTCTCCGCCGGGACCTCCGGGCCGAGGTACAGGGACTTCGGGCCCAGGTCGCGGTGGGTCAGCTTGTACCAGGCACGGGCGAAGGCGTCCGCGAACTCGGCCGGGTTCTCGTGGAAGCGGCGCGAGATCTCCCCGTAGATCGGGTCGAAGCGCAGCGACAGGTCGGTGGTGAGCATCGTCGGGAGCTTCTTCTTCGACGCGTCGTGCGCGTCGGGGATGATCGCCTCGGCGTCCTTGGCCACCCACTGCTTGGCGCCCGCCGGGGACTCCGACAGCTCCCACTCGTAGCCGAAGAGGATGTCGAAGAAGTCGTTGCTCCACTGGGTGGGCTTGCTGGTCCAGGTGACCTCGAGACCACTGGTGATGGCGTCGCCGCCCTTACCGGTGCCGTAGGAGGACTTCCAGCCCAGGCCCTGCTGCGCGAGGGCGGCGGCCTCGGGGTCGTCGCCG
This sequence comes from Streptomyces sp. 3330, assembly GCF_031456635.1. NCBI lineage: Bacteria > Bacillati > Actinomycetota > Actinomycetes > Kitasatosporales > Streptomycetaceae > Streptomyces > Streptomyces sp. 3330. The sequence continues at coordinate 153,115 of NZ_JAVDVA010000013.1, read as the reverse complement.
ACGTGGTCCGCCGGACCGGCGCCGTGGGTCTTGCCGAAGGTGTGGCCACCGGCGATGAGGGCGACGGTCTCCTCGTCGTTCATCGCCATGCGGCGGAACGTCTCACGGATGTCGCGGGCCGCGGCCAGCGGGTCCGGGTTGCCGTTGGGGCCCTCGGGGTTGACGTAGATGAGGCCCATCTGGACCGCGCCGAGCGGGTTCTCCAGCTCGCGGTCGCCGGTGTAGCGCTGGTCGTCGAGCCAGGTGGTCTCCGGGCCCCAGTACACGTCCTCGTCGGCCTCCCAGACGTCCGCGCGGCCGCCGGCGAAGCCGAAGGTCTCGAAGCCCATCGTCTCCAGCGCGACGTTGCCCGTGAGGATGAGGAGGTCGGCCCAGGAGATGGACTGGCCGTACTTCTTCTTGACCGGCCACAGCAGACGGCGGGCCTTGTCGAGGTTGGCGTTGTCCGGCCAGCTGTTCAGCGGCGCGAAGCGCTGCTGGCCGCGGCCGCCACCGCCGCGGCCGTCGCTGATGCGGTAGGTGCCGGCGCTGTGCCAAGCCATACGGATCATCAGCGGGCCGTAGTTGCCGAAGTCGGCCGGCCACCAGTCCTGCGAGGTGGTCAGCACCTCGGCGATGTCCCGCTTCACGGCCGCCAGGTCGAGAGCCTCGAACGCCGCGGCGTAGTCGAACTCCGCGCCGAGCGGGTTCGCCACGACGGGGTCCTTGGCGAGGATCTTCAGGTTGAGGCGCTCCGGCCACCACTGGCGGTTGCCGCCGCCCTGGGTGGGGTGCGCGGCGCGACCGCCGTGCGCGACCGGGCAGCCGCCTGCCTCCTCCGCCTTCGGGTCGGTCACGATCGCATCATGGTTCTCGGTCATGGGGGAATCCTTCTGGACTGGTCGGATCACATGCTCACGTACCGCAGGCGTCGGGTCCTGCGGACGCTCAGGTGCTCGGGGCGGTGGAACAGTCGGGGCACAGGCCCCAGTAGATGACCTCGGCCTCGTCTATGGCGAAGCCGCGGTCGTCGGAGGCGGTCAGACAGGGGGCGTGGCCGACGGCGCAGTCGACGTCGACGACCGCGCCGCAGGACCGGCAGACCAAGTGGTGGTGGTTGTCCCCCACACGTCCCTCGAACCGGGCGGGGCTGCCCGGGGGCTCGATGCGGCGCACCAGGCCGGCCGTGGTGAGCGCGTGCAGCGCCTCGTACACGGCCTGGAGGGAGATGTGGCCCACGCGGCCGCGCACTCCCGTGGCGATCGCCTCGACCCCGAGGTGGTCACCCTCCCGGACGGTCTCGAGCAGCGCGACACGGGCGGCCGTCACCCGCAGGCCGACACCGCGCAGCTCTTCGGCGGTGGTCGGAGTACGGGGTGCTGTCATGGCGTCGAACCTACTTCATAAACACGAACCATTCAAGAAAACGAACGGTGCAAGTCTGGGGAACGGCACACGTCAGAGGAACGAGGCGAGCCCGTCGAGAAGCCGTTCGACGTCCTCGGCGTCGTTGTAGGGCGCGAGCCCCACCCGGAGCGCGGGGTCGTCGAGCTTCAGGGCGGTGAAGGTCTCGTAGGCGTAGAACGTGCCCGCCGGGGCCACGACACCCCGGGCGGCGAGATGAGCCTGCGCCGCGCGGGCGTCCCGGCCGGCGAGACCCATCAGGAGGGTCGGGGTGCGGTCCCGCGCCCGTGAGTGGACGGTGACGGAGCCGCCCAGCGCGCGCAGCCCCTCCTCCACCCGGGCGCGCAGCGCGTTCTCGTGCTCGTGCAGGGACCCCAGCGACCGCGCCAGCCGCTCCCTGCGCGACGGCGCCGCCCCCGGCGCGTCCCCCGGCGGCCCCGCCTCTCCGGGCCCGGTCGGGTCGAGCGCGGCGAGGAAGTCCACGGCCGCGGTGGCGCCCGCCAGGATCTCGTAGGGCAGCGTCCCGAGCTCGAAGCGCTCCGGCACGGTGTCCGGCGACGGCAGCAGCTTGTCGGGGGCGAGCGCCGCAAGGACGTCGGGGGATCCGGCGAGCACCCCGCAGTGCGGGCCGAGGAACTTGTACGGCGAGCAGACGAACAGGTCGGCCCCCAGCGCGGGCACGTCCACCAGGTGATGGGCGGCGTAGTGCACCCCGTCCACGAACACCAGGGCGCCGGCCTCGTGGGCCCGGTCGGCGATCCGGCGCACCGGAGGCCTGGTGCCCAGCACGTTCGAGGCCGCCGTCACCGCGACCAGCCGGGTCCGGGGCGACAGCGCCCGCTCGTAGGAGCCGAGGTCCAGCTCCGCGGTCGCGCCGTCGATCTCGATCCAGCGGACGACGGCCCCGGCGCGCTCCGCCGCCTGGATCCAGGGGCGCACGTTGGCGTCGTGGTCGAGCCGGCTCAGGACGATCTCGTCGCCGGGCCGCCAGCCCCGGGCCAGCGTCCGGGCGAAGTCGTACGTGAGCTGCGTGGCGCTGCGCCCGTGCACGACGGCCGTCTCCGGCACGCCCAGCAGGTCGGCGTAGGCGGCCCGGAAGCCGGCGACGGCCTGCTCCGCGTTGCGCTCGGAGGCGCTGACCAGCCCCCGGTTGGACAGCGGACCGGTCATCGTCCGGATGACGGCCTCGGCGACGGGGGCGGGCGTCTGTGTCCCGCCCGGCCCGTCGAAGAAGGCGAGACCGTGTGCGAGGGAGGGGAAGTGCGCCCGGAGGGCGGCGACATCGATGGCCATGGCCCCGACTCTGGCACCCGGACGCGGGCGCCACCAGGGAGCCACGGGAGCCGACGGTCCCCAGGGAGGCGTCAGCCCTTCGGGGGTCTCGACGTGTCCCGGTCCCGGCGCGCCGGGGAAGGGTGGTCGGCCGCTCCGGGGCGTAAGGGGGCGGCCGGACCGCTGCGGTACGCGGCGACGACGCGCCGGGCGCGGTCGCGGGCGCCGGGGCCGGCCCTGGCGCGCAGGACGCGGCCGCGTGCCGTCGGCGGGCTCGGGAACAGGCCACCGGGGCATCGTGTCCGTGCGGGCACTCCCGCCCGGTGCCGGCGCGGGAGACGACGTCGCGCTCTCCTCCTCCGGGAGGCCCCCCGCGTACCGCTCGCGCAGAAGGCCGGAGCCCATTCGGGGACCGGTGCGACGAATTACGCGACGAAAGCCGGACAGAGGACTACGACTGACCTGACCACCCGACTCGACCTGACCACCTGACCTGACCTGACCACCTGACCTGACCCGTGCCGTCGAGAGGTCCTCGCATGCATTCCGTACTCGACCGCGCGCTCGACTGTGTCGTCGGCGCGCTCGGGAAGACCACCGACACGACCGGGGTCACCCTGCACCGCTCCCCGGACGCGGGACGGGCGCGGCTGGCCGACCCGGCGTTCGACTTCGCCAGCGCCGTGCCGTCCGGGGTGCGGCTGGAAATGCTCACGGACGCCACCGAGCTGGAGCTCGACGCCCTGCTCACCGTCGTCCTCCCGCCGGGCATGCCGTCCGCCGGCAGCGTCTTCGACCTGCTCGTCGACGGCGAACTGCGCGAGCCGGTGGTGGCGACGAAGGAGAGCCCCGTCTACTTCGACCCCGCCACCGGTTCGCTGGAGGCCGGACCGGCCGAGCCCGCGACCGTGCGCTTCCGCCTCGGCCCGCGCCCCGTCGAACGGCGCGTGGAGATCTGGCTGCCCGTCACCCCGGCCCTCACGCTGATCGACGTCCGCGTCCCGGACGGGGCGTCGGTGCGCCCGGCTCCGGCGAGCGGTCCGCTGTGGGTGCACTACGGCAGCTCCATCAGCCAGTGCTCGGACGCGGGCCGCCCGACCGCCACCTGGCCGGCCGCCGTGGCCCGCTCGGCCGGCCGGTCCCTGGTCAACCTCGGCCTCGGCGGGCAGTGCCAGCTCGACCCCTTCATGGCCCGTGCCGTCCGGGACCTGCCCGCGAGCGCGATCAGCCTCGAACTGGGCATCAACGTCCACAACGCCGACAGCATGCGCGAACGCGCCTTCGTCCCGGCCTTCCACGGTTTCCTGGACACGATCCGCGACGGGCACCCGTCCACGCCGGTCCTGGTCGTCAGCCCCATCGTCTGCCCGGCCGCCGAAGAGCGGCCCGGTCCCACGGTGGTGGGCCCGGACGCCATGGTCCACACCGTCGACCGTCCCGCCGAGCTCGGATTCGGCGCGCTCACCCTCAGCCGTGTCCGCGCGTTGCTGGGCGAGCATGTCGAGCAGCGCCGCAAGGAGGGCGACGCACACCTCCATCTCCTCGACGGGACGGCCCTGTTCGGGCCCGACGACGTGGCCGACCTGCCCGACGGCCTGCATCCGAACGCGGCCGGTTACGCCCGCATGGCCGAACGCTTCCTGCCCCTGTCCTTCGGCGGCGCGGGCGTGTTCGGGCGGCCGGCAGGCGGGACAGGGGCCGACCTCCCCGCGTGACACCGGCGTGCCCGGTCGGTGTGCCCCGGTCGCCCGGTCGTTCCTCCTACCGCGCGCCGCTCTCCGAGCGCCTCGGACGGGGGTGCCCGGTCGGCACGGCGCCCCGGACGACGTCGAGGACCTCCCCGGCCCGGGTGCCGTCCGCGCCCCGCCACGCGATGTGCTGATCGGGCCGGACCAGCAGCATCGCGGCGCCGTAGCGTTCGCGCGGGGCCAGACCGGTCACGTCGACGACGGTGAGCGGGACGCCCCGGGCCGCGGCCTCCCGGACGAAGGCGGCGCGGCCGGGCTCCCGGTCACCGGCCAGGAGGAGCAGCGTCAAGCCGTCGCCGAGCAGGTCGTACAGGGATCGGCCGTCGGGCAGCCAGGCGTGCGGCAGCCGGGCGCCAGGGAAGGACAGGCCGTGGTAGTGGCGCGGCACGAGGGGCGGGATCGGCGAGCCGTCGTCGACGACGACGGGGGACGAGGCGTAGTGCTGGCCGAGGACGAGCCCCTCGCTGTGGAACTCGCCGGCCTTGGCCCGCAGAGCGGCCGCGGTGCGGGTCCGGCGGCGCTCGGCCTCCGGGGTGTCGCCGAGCAGCCCGGGGTCGGCGAAGGACGGTGCGAGGAGCCGGTCCTGGGCGGCGCCGCCCGCGATGATCCGCTGAGCCACCGGACGCCGCTCGCTCTGGTAGCTGTCCAGCAGCGCGGCGCCGCCCCAGCCCTGGAGGACCGCGGCGAGCTTCCACCCGATGTCCACCGCGTCGCCGACACAGGTGTTGAAGCCGTGCCCGCCCCACGGGGGGTTCAGATGGGCGGCGTCGCCCACCAGGAACACCCGGCCGCGGCGGTAGCGGTCGGCCAGCAGCATGCGGGCGGTCCAGGGGTCGGTGCCGAGCACCTCCAGGGGCCCGTCGTGCCCGGCGCCGACGAGAGCGCGGACCAGCGTCTCGGGCTCCACCGGGCGGTCGGGGTCGGTCCGCTGGACGATGGCCCACCACCGGTCGTCCAGGTCGAGACGGCCCATGAGGCCGGACGCCTCGGGGCTCACCACCCAGTACTGCACGGCCCGGTCCAGACCGACCGCCTCGCCCAGGCCCGGCGCCCGGAAGACGACGCTGAGGTTGGGCCGTTCGCCGGACGATCCGGCGTACTCCGCTCCGATGGCCTGCCGGCTGACTCCGCCGCCGCCGTCACAGCCCAGCAGATAGTCGGCCGTGAGCACGCGGACGGAGCCGTCGGGGGCGGTGACCGTGCCGCGCACGGCGTGTTCGTCCTGCTCGACGGCCGTGACCCGGTGTCCGGTCAGGCAGGTGACCGAGGGCAGTCCGGCCACCGCGGCGCGCAGGATCCGCTCCACGACCGGCTGCGGGACCTGCTGGCCCGGCTCCGCCCAGCGTTCGTCGCGGCCGTCGTACAGGCCGAACACGTTGCGGAACCGGGTCAGTTCGACGCCGAGGAGCCCGGTGCAGAAAATGACGTCCTGGGACCAGGCCACCGGCAGCGGGGCGGCCGTGCGCAGGCGGTCGGCCAGACCCCAGCGGCGGAAGTGCTCCATGGTGCGGATGCTGGTGGTCTTGGCCCGCGGCCGGTCGTCGTCGACGGTGGCGCGCGGCTCGACGAGCACCGTGCGGACGCCGCGGCGGCCGAGCTCGACCGCCGCGGCGAGCCCTGAAGGCCCCCCGCCGGCGATCAGCACCTGCACGGTCGCCCCGGTCACGCGCCGGACCTCGCGGACGCGTCGGTGACGGGCGTACGCAGCGTCCCGAGCCGGTCGACCTCCACCTCGACGACGTCGCCGGACCGCAGCAGACGCGGCGGCTTGCGGACGTAGCCGACGCCCTCCGGGGTGCCGGTCGCGACGACGTCGCCCGGATGCAGGGTCAGCGTGGCGCTGATCCGTGCCAGCAGCTCGGGCACCCCGAAGATCATGTCGCGGGTGTTCCCGTCCTGCATGATCTCCCCGTTGACGCGGGTGACCAGGCGCAGGCCGTCCGTGAGACGGCCCGCCTCGTCGGCGGTGACGACCGGGCCGATCGGGCCGCTGAGATCGGCGTTCTTGCCCAGCGTCCACTGGGCGGTGAGCTTCTGCGCGGTCCGGGCCGTGAGGTCGTTGAAGACGGCGTAACCGAGCACGGCGGCCTCGGCCTCCCGCTCGTCGGCGTCGCACAGCCGGGCGCCGACGACGGCCGCGACCTCGCCCTCCCAGTCCAGCCCCGGTTCGTTCGCGGGCACCGGGGCCGGTACGCCGTCCACCGACAGCGAGGCCGTCCAGCGGCCGAACACGGTGGGGTGCTCCGGGGCCCGGAAGCCGCCCTCGGCCGCGTGCGCACGGTAGTTGAGGCCCACGCACAGCACCCGCGCCGACGCCGGCACCGGCGGGGCCAGGGTCACCTCCGCCAGCGGGACCGTGCCGTGGCGGACCGCGCGGGCCCGCTCCAGCCAGTGGGGGAGGCCCGCGTAGAAGTCGTCCACGTCCGTGAGCGGGGTGACCCGGCCGTCCACGACGACGCCGATCACGACCTGCCCGCGACCGGACCCCCGGTCCGGATCCACCATGCCGACGAGCTTCATGCGCGCGTGCCTCCTGCTTCCGCCGCGGACGCGGCCAGACGGATGTCGAACTCGGCCTCCAGGAACGGGCCGTCCATGCCGAACCGGCGCGCCGTGTCCTCGCCGCCCGGTGCGAAGGGCGCGACCAGCGCGTCCTTGACGGCGAACGCCGCGTCGGAGTCGAGGTAGGGGTCTTCGGCGGCGAACACATGCGTGGTGAGCGGCCGGTGACCGGCCGCCTCCACCCGCAGGTGGACATGGGCGGGGCGCATGGGGTGACGGCCGAGCGCCCGCAGCAGTTCGCCCACCGGGCCGTCGGTCGGCACCGGGTAGCTGGCGGGCTTGACCGTACGGAACCAGTAGGCGCCGTCGGGACCCGTGGTGAACAGACCGCGCAGGTTGCCGTCGGGCTGCTCGTCGTCCTGGCTGTCGTACAGCCCCGTGTCGTTCGCCTGCCAGACGTCCAGCACGGCCCCGGCCAGCGGCCTGCCGTCGCAGTCCGTGATCCGGCCGTGCACCACGGCCTGTTCACCGCGCCCGAGCTCGGGGCCCTCGGCGATCCAGGCGCCCATCGGGCGGGCCGGCGCCGGCGAGTGGAACGGGCCCTCGACCGAGCTGGGCGTCATGCCGGCCGGGCCCGTGTGGCTGACGTCGTCCACGGCCGAGGTCAGGCCCAGCATGTCGGAGAGCAGGATGAACTCGTTGCGGCGATCGGTGCAGGCCCGTCCCGTGCGGACCAGGAAGTCCAGCGCGCTCAGCCACTCCTCCTCGCAGGGCCGGGTCTCCCGCACGAAGGCGTGCAGATGGGTCACGAGGCCGCCGATCAGCTCCCGCAGCCGCTCGTCGTCGCCCCGGACGGTGGAGAGGACCTGGCGCAGCAGGGCGTCCGGCGGCCCGGCGGCGGGGGCGGGCCGGGCCGATTCGGTGGTGTCGCTCATGGGGTCGCTCCCGTGGGAGTCAGGGCTGCGTCCGGTGCCGCGCAGCCGTAGGCGTGGGTGCCGGCCCCGGTGTGGTGCCGGGTGCCGTCGGGCAGGACGACGTCCGCGGTGGTGCCGGGCGGCACGGTGACGCAGAGGTGGAAGCGGCCGTCCTCGACGCGCCAGGACGAGCCGATCGGACCGTACGGCGAGTGGTGTTCGGCCCGGGCCCGGGTCAGGCCCCCGCCGGGGCGGGGCGCCACGGTGAAGCGGCGGTAGCCCGGAGCGTCCTCGTCGGGCCTGATCCCGGCCGTGCAGCGGTGCAGGAAGGAGACGACCGCGCCCTTCGAGTAGTGGTTGAGGGAGTCGTGCGGGGTGCCGTCCGCGTCGACGCCGTCCCAGTGCTCCCAGACGGTCGTCGCGCCCCGGTCGATCATGTGGAGCCAGGACGGGGCGGTGTCCTGGAGCAGCAGCTCGTACGCGACGTCCAGGTGTCCCGAGTCGGCGAGCACGGGCAGCAGGTCCGGGGTGGCGAGGAAACCGGTGCCCAGGTGCGTGTCCGCGGCGCGGACGAGTTCCACCAGCCGTGCGGCGGTCCGCGCCCGCAGCCCGGCCGGGACCAGGTCGAAGGCGAGCGCCCGCACGTGGTGCGCCTGGGTGTCGGGGCGCAGCGAGCCGTCGGCCGCGAGGAACTCCGTCCGCCAGGCGGCGCGCACCCGCTCGCTCAGTTCCCGGTAGCGGTCGGCCTCCGCGTCGCGGCCCAGGACGCGGGCGATGCGCGCCGCCAGCCGGGTGGAGTGGGCGTAGTAGGCGGTGGCGACGTCCGCCTTGTCGCGGGCCGCGTACTCCGTCAGGTCGGTGACCTGTTCACCGGGCACGAGCCACTCGCCCCAGTGGAACCCGGTGTCCCACAGGTACCGTTCGTGCGGCGCGGGACCGGGGGAGCGCCGGATCCGGTCCGGGTGACGCTCCTCGCGGGCGGCCCGCTCGACCCGGCCGAGCCAGGCGGTCATCGTCGGCCACAGTTCCTCCAGAATCCCGGGGTCGCCGTAGGCCAGGTAGAGCTGCCAGGGCACGATGACCACCGCGTCGCCCCAGCCGGCGGAGCCGTTGAGATGCGCCACCGGCCCCTTGGGGCCCTCGGTGCGGCAGGCCGGCGAGATGTTGGCGACGGTGCCGTCCGGCCACTGGTCGGCGGCGACGTCGCGCAGCCACTTCGCGGAGAAGCCCGACACGTCGTAGAGGAAGGCGGCGGTCGGCACGAACAGCTGCCAGTCCCCGGTCCAGCCGGCGCGTTCGCGGGTGGGGCAGTCCGTGGGGATGTCGCAGACGTTGCCCCGCAGCCCCCACCGGGCGGCCTCGTGCAGCCGCTCGATCCGCTCGTCGTCGCACGTGAACCAGCCGGTCCGCCGCAGGTCGGAGTGGACGACCACACCGCGCAGGTCGTCGGCGGTCAGCTGGCCGGGATGGCCCTCGACGCGGACGTAGCGGAAGCCGTGCGTGGTGTGCCGCGGCTCGAAGGACTCTCCGGGGCGGCCGGCCGAGACGACCCGGTCGACCTGGCCGGCCGGGAGCGGCTCGGGCAGGAACGGCATGTCCACCCGGAGGTGGTCCGTCGTCACATCGCCGTCGGGGCCCAGGGATTCGCCGTGGGTGAGGGTGAGGCGGGTGCCCGCAGGACCGAGGTCGGTCAGCCGCACCCAGCCGTTGATGTTCTGGCCGAGGTCGAAGACCTGCCGGTCGGGGTGCGGGCGGGTCACGGCGACCGGGACGAGTTCCTCGACGCGCCGCACCGGAGGGGCGGGTGAGGCGACCAGCCCGGCGTGTCCGTGGTCGGCGACCTCCACCGGCGTCCACGCCGAGTCGTCGTACCCCGGCCGGTCCCAGCCGACGGGCGTGCGGCGCAGGTCGGTGGACTGACCCGCGATCAGGTCGGCGGCCACGACCGGCCCGGGAGCCCAGCGCCAGTGGCCGTCGGTGCACACGACGGACGTGGTGCCGTCGGCGTGCTCCAGGTGCAGCTGCGCCAGGAACGAGACGCGCTCGCCCCACTGGTCGTGGGCCCGGGTGACCCCGACCTGCCCGCGGAACCAGCCGTCGGAGAGGACCGCGCCCAGCGCGTTCTCGCCCTCCCGCAGCAGCGCGGTCACGTCGTAGGCCTGCACCTGGAGGCGGACGTCGTACTGCGTGAACCCCGGGGTCAGCTCGGCGTCCCCGACCCGCTCCCCGTTGAGGAACACCTCGTAGAGACCTTGCGCGGTGGCGTAGAGCCGGGCCCGGCGGACCGGCGAAGCCGGGGTGAACGCCGTGCGCAGCAGCGGAGCGGGCCGGCACCCGGCGGGCGGCACACCGGGTCCGCCGGACACCGCGGGCCTGTCGGGCGCGACGGGTACGACGGGTTCGATCCACCGTGCCTGCCAGTCGGCCGGATCCAGCAGACCGGTCTCGAACCAGGCCTGCGGCGACCACGGGCTCTCGCCGAGGTCGGTCCAGACCTTGACCCGCCAGGTGATCCGCTCCCCGGAGCCGGGCGGCGGCCCGCCGTACGGCACGTGCGTGCTGTCGGCGGAATCGACGCGGCCGGAGTCCCAGCCCGTGCTGGCTCCGAGGCGGTAGGCGAACTGCTCGCGCGAGCCGGACGGCAGCCACCAGGACAGCCGGGGGCGGCGGTTGCCGAGGCCCAGCGGCTGTTCCAGTTCGTCGGCGCGCAGACAGGTGGGAGCGGCGTTCATACAGGTGACCAAACGTTCGGAGGGGTCAGGCCGTGGCGGGAGGCCCGGGGAGGCCGCAGACCCGGGAGGCGAACTCCAGGGCCTCGGCGAACACGGTCTCCGGATCGGGCAGTCCGGCCCAGAGGTGATCCGCGCCGTCGACCAGGCGCAGGCTCACCCGGCAGCCGTGGGCGCGCAGGGCCGCGGCGAGCTGTTCGCTCTGCCCGCTGGGGACGAACCGGTCGGCGGTGCCGTGGGCGAGCAGGAAGGGCGGGGCGGCGGCGGACACGTGGCTCACCGGGCTGGCCGCGGCGGCGCGTTCCGGCGCCTGCGGCACGGGTGCGCCGATGAGCTGCGCCTCCCGGGAGTCGGCGGCGTCCGGGGAGCTCACCGCGTCGGGCCGGGACTGGCCCTGCATGGTGCGCAGGTCCGCGGGCCCGTACCAGTCCACGACCCCGGCGACGGTCACGCCGGGACCGGGCTCCCCGACCTCGCCCTCCCACTCGGGCCTGCCGTCGGTCAGCCCCAGCAGGGCCGCGAGATGGCCGCCCGCCGACTCGCCCCACAGCACGACCCGTCCGGCGTCGAGCCCCAGCTCGTCGGCGTGCGCGCGCAGCCAGCGCAGCGCGGCCTTGCCGTCGTGCAGCTGGGCCGGGAAGACGGCCTCGCCGCTGAGCCGGTAGTCGAGGGAGGCGACCGCGAAGCCCGCCCGGACGAGACGGTCGAACGGTCCGACCGGCCATCCGGCGAAGGCCGGTCCGAACTGCTCCCGCCGTCCGATCCGCCAGCCGCCGCCGTGCAGGAACACCACCACCGGGGCCGGGTGCTCCGGGTCGGGCGCCGGGCGGTACAGGTCGAGCAGCAGCGGCCGGAACCCGGTCGGCACGCCGTACTCGACGCCGCGCAGCACACGGGTGCCCGCGGGCGTGCTCTGTTCGGCCGGCAGGGCGGCGGGGGCGGGCGCGGGCGCGGCCTGTTCCGCCGGAAGGGGGGAGGCGTTCGCGGTCATGTCAGCCGTCCAGCGGACGGAGGTCGAACCGGAACTCCTGCCGGTGCTCACGGGCGACGCGGGCCAGCTGCTCGTGGGAGGGGACGTAGGGCGGGTTCGGCAGCCCGGGCGAGTCCGTGCGGGTGCCGGCCTCCCCGAAGAACCGCTCGAAGCCGCCGCTGGAGGCGCCCATGATCCTCGTGTCGTCCGCCTCGACCCGGAAGGTGTGCAGGCAGCCGGCGGGCACGTAGCCGAAGTCGCCGGGCTTCAGGAGCTTCTCGTACGTCTCCCCTTCGCCGTCCTGGATCCACACCCGGGCGCGGCCGGACAGCAGATAGAAGGTCTCGTGCACGTCGGCGTGGCTGTGGGTGGGGATCGCGTCGCCCTTGGGAGCCGCGTAGGTGAACAGGCCGAACTGGCCGCCGGTCTCGTCCTTGCTGAGCAGAACGGTGATCAGGGCGTCGAACAGGTGGGACCGCTCCCCCTCCCCGGCCTCCAGGAAGAAGGGCACCGGCTTCCCCGGCAGGGCGAGGCGCTTCGCACCGCCGCTCTGGGCGAACTCCGCAGTCATGGGGTCTCCTCGGAAATTGGTCGGCTCTGCCCGAGGCGGGCAACCCGCCGCGGTGCCGCGGGGACGGCCGCCGTGGAAACGGGTGCGGTAAGAATGGCGTCCCACGCCACCGCCCCACCAGGCGGAATTCCATTGAATGGCATGCGATCGAAACATGGACGACATGTGTCCTGCGGTCGCGCGGTGGGTCACACTGCGAGGGTGACGAACCACGCGGGCACGCCCCGTGCCGCCCGGGGACGACGGCCGCCGCAGGGCGAGCCGGTGATCGACCGCGCGTTCGCGCTGCTCACGGCCTTCTCCGAGGACCGCCGCTCGCTGTCGCTCGCCGAGCTCAGCCGCGTCACGGACACACCGCCGAGTACGACGCTACGCCTGGCCCGGCGGCTCGTGCACTGGGGCGCTCTGGAGCGCGACGCCGAGGGCCGCTACGTCGTGGGCCTGCGGCTGTGGGAGGTGGCGTCGCTGGCGCCGCGCGCGCACGGGCTGCGCAGGGTGGCGCTGCCGTACATGGAGGATCTGTACGAGGCGACCCACCAGCACGTCCTGCTGGCCGTGCGGGACGGCACGGACGCGCTGCTCGTCGAACGGCTGTCGGCCCACACCGCCATCGACGTCCTGTACCGGGTGGGCGGCCGGCTGCCGCTGCACTCCACGGGCGTCGGCCTGGTGCTGCTGGCGCACGCCGAACCCGACGTCCAGGACGAGATCCTCGGCCAGGCCCTGACGCACGAGCCGGAGGGCGTCCCGCTGTCCTCCGCCGCGCTGCGGCGTTCCCTCGCCGAGATCCGCGGCACCGGGGTGGCCGTCGTCAACCGCGCGGAGCCCGTCCCGCTGCACGCCGTCGCGGCGCCTGTGCGCGGGGCGGACGGCGAGGTCGTCGCGGCGCTGTCGGTCGTCGTGCCGGCCGGCCACGCGGAGCCCCGCGTGCTCGCCCCGGCCCTGCGCGCCACGGCCCGGGCCCTGTCCCGCAGCCTCGGCGCGGTCACGGCCCCGCCCGCGCCGGGCGGCCCGCGCCGACGGCACTGAAGCGCCGGGCGGGTTTCGGCCGGGCACACGCCGATCCCCCCGCCCGGGGGCCCGGCGGGGGGGGGGGGAGGACGTCGCGGTGCGCGGGGTCAGGCGGCGGGCGCCGGATCGCTCTCCTCGGGATCCCGCAGCGCCGGGATGAACAGGGACATCGCCAGCGCCGCCAGCAGGATCAGCGCTCCGGTCCAGAACACCCAGGTGTAGCCCGCGTCCAGGTAGAAGGCGGTGCCCTTCAGCACCGTGCTGTGCGCGGCGAGGACGGCGAAGCACACGGCCGGGACGACCGTGCCGAAGAAGTTGAAGAGCATCTGCATCAGGCCGCTGCCCTGCCCCTGCTCCTCCACCGAGACCACGCCCAGGACCAGCACTGGGGCGATGGAGACGATCAGGCCGGTGCCGAGGTGGGCCAGACACGCCGTCAGGACGAGCTCGGTGGCGTCGGCGTGGAAGAGGCCCATCAGCCCGTATCCGGCCGCGCCCAGCCCCAGCCCGATGCCCCACAGCAGGCGGGCGTCGGCCTTGCGCAGCAGACGGCCGGCGAGGAATCCGGTGCCGAGCATGACCAGGTTCCAGGTCAGACCGACCCGCGCGTTGTGCGTGCTGGTCCAGCCCAGCCCGTCGGAGACCCCGGGGATCCTGGGGTAGAGGGCCAGCAGGATGCCCATGGAGGCCATCGCCAGCGCGGTGGCCTGGCCCACCGCCGCGGCGCTCACGGTCAGCGCGACCGGCCGCCGCCCGAGCACCCGCAGATCGAGGATCGGATGGGCGCTGCTCCGCTGGACGAGCACGAAGGCGACGAGCGCCACCAGTCCGCCGGCCGTCCAGCCCAGGGTCGCGCCGCTCGTCCAGCCCCGGCTCCCGCCCTGGCCGACCGCGTAGACCACGGCCGACAGACCCCCGCCGAGCAGGATCCCGCCCGGCCAGTCGAAGCCGTTCTGGAAGTCGTGCCGCGGGGTCTCCGGCACCAGCAGCGCCACCAGCACGAACGCCACCGCGGTCGCGCCGGCGATGAACCACAGCGCGGCCCGGTACCCCCCGGCGTCGATCAGCCATCCGGCGAGCAACGGCCCCACGACCCCGACGAGACCCATGCTGCCGCCGAGGATCGCGCTGGCCTGCTTCACCGTACGGGCGGGGAACAGGTCGCGCACGGCGGGGAAGGACAGCGCGGCGAACGGGGCGTAGCAGGCGGCGATGCCCCGGCCGACCAGCAGCAGCCAGAAGCTGCCCGCCGTGGCCGCGACGATGTCGCCGACGACCCCGAGACCGATCATGGCGAGCATGATCCGCCGTCGTCCGTACCGGTCACCGGCCTTGATGACGAACGGGATGAGCAGGGTCGAGACCATGGTGACGATCAGCGAGAACCAGGCGACCTGGGTGGTGTGGAAGCGCTGCGCGATGTCGGCCGTCGTGTTGGCCGTGACGATGCCGGCGACGGCCAGCAGCTGCGTCGGCCAGATCAGCGCGACGAGGAGGGCCACCAGACGACGGTTCCAGTGGTCGGCGGTCCGGGTGGGCGGTGCCGTGAGCGAGGGGCCGGGAGACGTCGATGTCACGCAGCCGCTCCTTTCGCGAGCCGGGGTGGGGGCGGGACGCCCGGGAGCGGCACATCCGACCCTTGGCGACCGGGCCCCCCGCGAGGCGTGCGGCAAGAATGAGGGTCCGCCGCCCCGGCCACCAGGCGGATTTCCATTGAATGGCACACGGCCGAAACGTGTCCGCAACGCGATCGACCTCCGGGCGGGCCCGCCCCACGGCGCGGGCGGGACACCCCCGCCCGCCCTCCGCCCGCCCTCCGCCCGCCCCGCGACCGCGTTGCGGACCGAAGGTGTCCGCAACCCCCGCTACGTTGCGCTCATGACGAAGACGACGTACCCGGCGGCCCCCGTGCTCGGCGCTCGTGCCCTCAACCGCGCCACCCTGGAACGGCAGTTGCTGCTGCGGCGGTCGTCGCTGTCCGCCGGGGCCGCCGTGGAGCATCTGCTGGGGCTCCAGGCGCAGAACGTCAAGCCGCCGTACTACGCGCTGGCCGCGCGTCTCGACGGGTTCGTCCCGGAGGAACTGTCGACGCTGATGGACGGCCGGGACGCGGTCCGTATCGTCAGCATGCGGTCCACCCTCCACACCCACACCGCCGACGACTGCCTGTCCCTGCGGCCGTTCGTCCAGCCCGCGCGCGACCGCGAGCTGACCTCCTTCCGCAAGGGCCTCGCCGGAGTCGACCTGGACCGGCTCGCCGCCCTCGCCCGCGACCTCGTCGAGACCGAGCCGCGCACCATGAAGCAGCTGCGCGAGGCGCTCTCCGCCCGGTGGCCGGACGCCGACCCGCAGTCCCTCGCCGTCGCCGCCCGCTGCCGGCTGCCCCTCGTCCAGGTCACCCCGCGCGGACTGTGGGGCAGGAGCGGGCAGGTCGCGCTCACCACCGCCGAACACTGGCTGGGCCGTCCCGCGCGGCCCGCCCCGACGGCGGACTCGGTGGTCCTGCGCTATCTGGCCGCCTTCGGCCCGGCCTCCGTCAAGGACATGCAGACCTGGGCCGGCCTGACCCGGCTGCGCGACGCCTTCGAACGCCTGCGCCCGCGCCTGCTCGCCTTCCGCGACGAGCGGGGCGCCGAACTCTTCGACCTCCCCGACGCGCCGCGCCCCGACCCGCGCATCCCGGCGCCGCCCCGCTTCCTCCCGGAGTTCGACAACCTCCTCCTCTCCCACGCCGACCGCACCCGGGTCGTCCCGGCCGAGTACGGGGGCCGCTCCTGGCAGGGCAACCAGGCGTACTGCACCCTCCTCGTCGACGGCTTCCTGGCGGGCCTGTGGAAGCGGGAGGAGGACACCCTGGTCGTCGAGCCCTTCGGCGCCCTCACCGCGGCCCAGCGGCGGGAGGTGACCGCCGAGGGCGAGCGGATGCTGGCCGTCATGCACCCGGGGCGGCCCGGTGACATCCGCTTCGGGACCGTCGTACGGCCGTGAGGGGGGGCGCTTTGCCCGGCGGACGACGGGAAGCCCCCGCCGGAGGCCGGTGAGGGCTTGGACAGGGGGCGCTGCGGGCCGCTCGTGGAGGCTCGCAGCGCCCCCTGGTCTTTCCCTGAGGGGTGCTCAGGAGTTCTCGGTGACTTCCACGCGGTGACCGGCTACGAGTTGACCTGTGCCGTCACCAGGCTGGAGAAGGTGGTCAGCCGGGTGTACACACCCGGGTAGCCCGCCTCCGCGCAGCCCTCGCCCCAAGAAGTGATCCCTGCCAGGACGCCCCCGATGAGCAGGGGACCGCCGCTGTCGCCCTGGCAGGTGTCTACGCCGCCGGAGGTGTATCCGGCGCAAACCATGTCGGTCGCGACGAAGTCGGAACCGTAGGAGCTCTGGCAGCTGGAGTCGGACACGATCGGGACGGTCGCGGTCCGCAGCTGGTTGGAGGAGCTGCCGTTCTCCGAGGTGGTGCCCCAGCCGATGATGCGGGCGGTGGTGCCGGCCGCGTACACACCGGTCTGCGACGAGGAGACGTAGGACGCCGTGGTGTACGGCATCGACGTCGACAGGGTCAGGACGGCCACGTCGTCCCCGTCGGTGGCGTCCGTGTAGCTCGGGTTGATCCAGATCTTGCTGACCCGGCTGACCGTGCCGTTGGTCCCGCTGAGGTAGGTGCGCCCGCCGACGACGCGCACACTGCTCGTGGTCTCGCCGACCATGCAGTGGGCCGCCGTGACCACCTTGGTCGCCGAGACGAGGGTGCCGCCGCAGAACTGGTTCTGCGAGGCGTCCGTGATCTGCATCATGAACGGGTACGTCGTGGTCGTGGTCGTCGTGCCGCCGACGATCGGCTGGGGCGCTGCGACAGCGGTGGGGGCGCTGAGCAGTGCGGTCGCCGTCGCCGCGGCGGTCGCCGCGAGGACGGCGGCGGTCTTCTTGAACCGGTTGAGCCCGAACATGGATCTCCTCGGTGGGGGATTGCCGGTGGGGGGTCGCGCGGGTGTGGGGGGTGCACGGGGGTCGCGGGACCGACCCCCGTATGCCCGGGCGAGCGGCACGTCCCTCACGCTAGGACCCGGTGCCCGTTCCCCCCAATGAGGGAACCCCCTAGGGGAGTTGGGGCAGGGAAAACCCTCGGTCGGCTCCGGCGAGCCGCAGTCGCGGCCGAGGGGACGCCCGCCGGGACCGCCGCGCGGGGCACAGCACCCGCTCAGGGCGGGGAGCCCTTCAGGGGCAGTTAACCCGCGGATTCCTCACTTCGCGTGACGCCCCGCCGCCAGTCGGACGATGTCCACCCGCGAACGGATCCCCAGCTTGCGGTAGACCCGGGTCAGGGTCGCCTCGACCGTCTTGACGCTGATGAACAGACGCGCGGCGATCTCCCGGTTGGTCGCCCCCTCCATGACGAGCGCGGCCACCTGACGCTCCATCGAGGCGAGCCCCTCCAGCGCGTCGGCCGCGGGAGCGCTCTGCCGGGGCACGGCGGCCGTCCCGGGCGTGGCCGCCGCGACCGCCGCGTCCACCTGACGCAGCCAGGGCAGCGCCCGGCACCGCCGGAACAGCCGCGCCGCCTCGTCGTACGACGTCGGCCCCGGCTGTCCCGTGCGCAGTACGGCCAGCGCGAACGCCGCCCGCGCCTCCTCCAGGCCGTAGCCCAGCTCGGCGAGCCGGTCCTGAACGGACGTCAGCCGCGACAGCGCCGCCTCGTGGTCGCCGCGGGCCGCCCGCACCATCGCCTCCGCCCGGTCCAGCACGGCCAGCACACTCTCGCGGCCCAGCCGGAGCGCATGCGCGCGCGTCACGTCGATGACGTCCTGTGCCTCGCCCGGCTCGCCGACCCGGACCAGCGCCTCGGCGAGGTCGCCCTGCCAGCGGCCCCGGGCGGGGTCGGTGATGCCCAGACCCTGCTCCAGCTCCCGCACCCGGCGCAGCGAGCCGACCGCGCCCGCCGCGTCCCCGGCCACCAACTGGGCGTGTCCCAGCGCGGCCAGCGCCCGCGAGACGTACATCTGGTCGCCGTCCTCCCCGGCCTTCCCCGCCGCCTCCCGGGCCAGGGCCAGCGCCCGGTCGACGTCACCGCCGGAGGCCTCGGCGAGGGAGGCCAGCATCGCGGAGGCGCCCAGGCCGATGCCGGAGTCCCGGGCCAGCCGCAGGCTCTCGCGGGCCAGGTCGAGGGCGCGCCCGCAGTGCCCGGAGCGCAGTTCGGTCTCGGCGAGGAAGCGCTGGAAGTGCACCTCGCTCTCGACCATGCCGCGCCGGCGCACCTCGCGCAGCAGGGCGGTGATGGTGGCCCGGGCCTCGGGCAGCTGATCGCTCATCAGCAGCCAGCGGAACCGGGCCGCCCCGACGCCGTTGTGATGGCACGCCACGTAGGGGTCCTGGGGTTCGCGCAGGGCCCGCTTGATGGTCGCGGGGGCGTTCGGATGGCCCATCAGGGTCTCGGTCGAGGCTTGGAAGGAGAGCGCCATGAGCTCGGTGCGCCGGTCGTGCCCGCGGGCCGCCAGATCGGCCGTGTGCGCGGCCTCCTCGCGGGCCTCGGCGAAGTCGCCCTCCACGATCAGCTTGCGCCAGGCCAGCCGGTAGTGGACCAGGGCGAGCAGCCGCGGGTCGTCACCGGCGTCGGCGAGGGCCTGCGGGAAGACGGCGTCGACCTCGCCCAGGGACTGCCCGGCGGCCTCGATCACCACCTCCCAGGCCCGGATCCGCTCGGCGGGCACGGTCGCCCGGGTCAGCACCTCGCGCGCGATGTCCCGGGCGAGGTCCACCTCGCCGGCGGTGATCGCGTCCTCGGCGGCCTGGAGCCGCCGGTCGTCCGGCGCGGCGCCGCCGTCCGGCGGGGTGTGCCGGGCGGCGAGCAGGCCGAGGGAGGCGGCGACCGACGGGGCGCCCCGGTCGCGGGCGAGCGCGGCGGCCTCGGCGAGCCGGGCGGCGACCTCCGGGTCGGTGCCGGTGGTGGCCAGCGCGAGGTTGCGGGCCCGCTCGATCGGATCGGAGGCGGCGGTGGACAGCGCCGCGTGCGCGGCCCGGCGCTCCTGGGCGGGCGCCTCCGCGTACAGCGCGGCCGAGATCAGCGGATGCGCGAACCGTACGGCCGGCCCCTCGGGCTCCGTCGCCAGCAGTCCGAGGGCCGCCGCCTGCGCCGTCTCGGCCTCGGCGTTCTCGCGGCCGGCCGCGTGCAGCAGCGCCAGCGTGGGGCGGGCGCCGGCGCTGGCCACGAGCAGGGTGCGGCGGGCTTCGTCGGACAGCATGTCGAGGCGGCTGAGGACCAGGGCGCGCAGCGAGGTCGGCACCGGCAGCGGCTCGCCGGGCCGGGGCGGCGTCGGGCTCTCGCCGAGGGCGCGGCCCAGTTCCAGGGCGAAGAGCGGGTTGCCGCCGCTGGTGCGGTGGATCTCCCGCATCGTCGAGCGGGGCAGGTCGGTGTAGCCGCGGTGGTCGAGCAGCGCGGAGACCTGGGCACGGGAGAGGGGGTTGAGCCGGACGGCGAGGGTGTCGGGCGGGGACGCGCGTAGATGACGGTCGTACTCCTGGTCTTCCGTCCGCACCGCGCAGAGCAGCTGGACCGGGGTGTCGCCGAGGCGGCGGGCGGCGAAGCCGAGGAGTTCGGCGCTGGCCGAGTCCAGCCACTGGAGGTCGTCGGCGACGAGCAGGACGGGACCGGCGGCGGCCAGGGCGCGCAGGGCCGACAGCACGGCCAGCCGCAGGGCGAGGCCGTCGCGTTGCAGAGTCGATTCGCCCCGGCCGGTGAGCGCCGACTCCAGGGCCGTGCGCTGGGCGACGGGCAGCTTGTCCGAGATCTCGTCCAGCACGAGGCCGAAGAGGTCGGCCAGAGCGAGGAAGGGGAGGTGCGATTCGGACTCGGTCGCCGAGCAGCGCAGCACGGTGCGGGCCGCCTCGCCGTAATCCGCGGCCAATGCCCGCAGCACGGTCGACTTTCCTATTCCGGCCGGGCCGTGCAGCAGCACACTGCCGCCGCGCGTCAGCTGGTCACGGGCGGCCGTGAAGAGCTCGTCCCTGCCGATGACCAGGTCGGGGCGGCATCTGGCAGGCTCCTTGAAGTCCCGTCGCACGGTCACCGCTCCCCTCCGAGTGTCGTGTCCGGGGCAAATTCTAGGCAACGTCCCTTTGAAATTCGGAGGCGCCGGGTGGTGAGGCATATAACAACGTGACGCATAGGGAAATTCACGGAGACGATGAATGAATGGTCACTTGTCGTGAGGGGCCTCCCCGGCTCGATGTGATCGCCCTCCCCGGCATCCTGCACCGCCCGCGCTACGGGCGTGTTGCGCGCCCCGCGTTCACGGCAGCAGCCCCGCCCTCCGGGCCGCGACCACCGCCTCTCCCCGGGTGCGCGCGCCCAGCCTGCGCATCGCCGACCTCAGATAGCCCTTGACCGTCTCCGGGCGCAGCCCCAGCCGCTCGGCGGCCGCCGCGTTCGTCGCCCCCGCGGCCACCCACGCCAGCACGTCCAGCTCACGCGGGGCCAGGGCGACCGGCCGCCCCCGCTCCGCCGGCCCGCAGGCCAGCAGCCCGCAGACCTCCAGGAGTTCGGCGCGCAGCGCGGGATCGGCGATCCGCGGGGCCAGGGCGCGCAGCGCCGCGTGCGCCTCCCGCACCTGCTCCCGGCCGGCCCCCGGCCCCGGCCCCGGACCGGCGTCCGGGCCGGGCCCCGCGCCCGCGGCGGCCGGCGGCCGGGCCACCGTCAGCAGGTCCCGCGCCTCTTCCCCGACCACCAGCGCCTGCTCCACGTCCCGCGCCGCCTGCACGGCCGCGGTCAGCGTGCGGTCGCCCAGCGGCTGGGCCGAGCGCAGGGCGCCGTACAGCACCCCGCGCACCCGGCGCCGCACGACCACCGGGATCGCCAGCACCGAGCGCAGGCCCTCCTCGGCGACGGCCGCGTCGTACTCGTGACTGATCTGCCGGGAGAGGGAGTAGTCCGTCACCGCGCACGGGCGGGCCAGCGCCACCGCCTTGCCGCCGAGACCGTTGCCCGAGGTCACCGCCAGTCCGCGCAGCGCGAGACCGGCCGCGCCGCTGAACTCGCTGATCCGCATCCGCTGCCGCCCCGGCTCCACCAGCCCGCCGAAGGCGACCGGCAGCCCCGTCGCCCGCCGCAGCCGTGCCAGCGCACCGCGAATCTCCATCGTTCCGGCCGCGTCTGCCGCCACGTTCTCGCCCTTTCCGCGCGGCTTGGTGCCGCACACCCCCGTCCGGGGGTAGTGAGACCTGCATCACGGATTACACGATGGCAGAGAGCCGCCCGGCAATGGTCCGGCACCACGGGAGTGAGCCGCAGGGTCCGACAGGGCCCCGGAGGTGCCCGACCGAGCAAGCAAGGAGGACTGATGACGACGGCGACGGAGCGTTTCCGCAGAGCCCGCGACTTCCTGCTGGAACACCGCGAGGACTACACCACCGCTTACGAGCGTTTCGAGTGGCCCCGCCCGGAGCGCTTCAACTGGGCCCTCGACTGGTTCGACGTGATCGCCGAAGGCAACGGCCGCACCGCCCTGCACATCGTGGAGGAAGACGGTTCCGAAACACGTCTCGGTTTCGCCGAACTGTCGGAGCGCTCCGACCGGGTCGCCAACTGGCTGCGCGAGCGCGGCGTCGCCGCCGAGGACCGCATCCTCGTCATGCTCGGCAACCAGGCCGAACTGTGGGAGACCGCGCTCGCCGCGATGAAACTGCGCGCCGTCGTCGTCCCGGCCACTCCGCTGCTCGGCCCCGGCGACCTCGCCGACCGCGTGGACCGCGGCCGCATCCGGCACGTCGTCGTCCGCACCGAGGACACCGCGAAGTTCGACGGGGTGCCCGGCGACTACCGGCGCATCGCGGTCGGCGGCGCCCCCGAGGGCTGGCAGCGGTTCGAGGACGCCTGCACCGCCCCGGCGGGCTTCACGCCCGACGGCCCCACCCTCGCCGACGACCCGCTGATGCTCTACTTCACCTCCGGCACCACCGCCCGCCCCAAGCTGGTGGAGCACACCCACACCTCGTACCCGATCGGGCATCTGTCGACGATGTACTGGATCGGGCTCAGGCCCGGCGACGTGCACCTCAACATCTCCTCGCCCGGCTGGGCCAAGCACGCCTGGTCCAACCTCTTCGCCCCGTGGAACGCCGAAGCAACCGTTTTCATCCACAACTACACCCGCTTCGACCCGGCCCGGCTGATGACCGAGATGGACCGGGCGGGGGTCACGACGTTCTGCGCCCCGCCCACCGTCTGGCGCATGCTCATCCAGGCCGACCTCACCCAGCTGCGCACCCCGCCCCGCGAGGCGGTGGCCGCGGGCGAACCCCTCAACCCCGAGGTGGTCGAACAGGTGCGGCGCGCCTGGGGGGTGACCGTCCGGGACGGCTTCGGGCAGACCGAGACGGCCGTGCAGATCGCCAACAGCCCCGGCCAGGAGCTGAAGACCGGCTCGATGGGCCGGCCCAGCCCCGGCTACCGGGTGGAGCTCCTCGACCCGGTGTCGGGCGCGCCGGGCGCGGTGGAGGGCGAGATCGCGCTGGACCTGGCGGCCCGGCCGGTCGGCCTGATGACCGGCTACCACGGCGACGCCGACCGTACGGCGGAGGCGATGGCCGGCGGCTACTACCGCACCGGCGACATCGGCAGCCGCGACGAGAACGGTTACCTCACCTACGTCGGCCGGGCCGACGACGTCTTCAAGGCCTCCGACTACAAGATCAGCCCCTTCGAGCTGGAGAGCGCGCTGCTGGAGCACGAGGCGGTCGCCGAGGCGGCCGTGGTGCCCGCCCCGGACGAGCTGCGCCTGGCCGTGCCGAAGGCCTATGTCGTGCTCGCCGAGGGCTGGGAGCCGGGCCCCGACACCGCCAAGGTGCTGTTCGAGCACTCCCGCGAGGTCCTCGCCCCCTACAAGCGCGTCCGCCGCCTGGAGTTCGCCCCGCTGCCCAAGACGGTGAGCGGCAAGATCCGCCGGATCGAGCTGCGGCAGGCCACCGAGGCGGGCTCGCCGGACGAGTACCGCGAGGAGGACTTCCGGTGAGCGGGGCGTCGTACGCGCACGGGACGAGCACGACCGCGCTGCTCGGGGACACCATCGGCGCCGACCTGGACCGGACGGCGGCGCGCTGGCCGGACCGCGAGGCGCTGGTCGACGTGCCGTCCGGGCGGCGCTGGACCTACCGCCGGTTCGTCGAGGACGTCGACCGGCTGGCGTACGCGCTGCTCGCGAGCGGGGTCGCCAAGGGAGACCGGGTGGGCATCTGGGCGGTGAACTGCGCCGAGTGGGTGTTCGTCCAGTACGCCACCGCCCGCATCGGCGCGATCATGGTGAACATCAACCCGGCGTACCGCACGCACGAGGTCGAGTACGTGCTCCGGCAGGCCGGGATCTCCGTGCTGTTCGCCTCGCTCGGCCATCGCACGAGCGACTACCGCGCGATGGCCGAGGAGGCGCGCCGCAGCTGCCCGGACTTGCGGGAAACGGTCTACTTCGGCGATCCGAGCTGGGACGCCCTGCTGCGGCGCGGCACGCCCGACCTCCACGAGGCCTTCCGCGCCCGCGTAGACGCGTTGTCCTGCGACGACCCGATCAACATCCAGTACACCTCGGGCACCACGGGCTTCCCCAAGGGAGCCACCCTCTCCCACCACAACATTCTCAACAACGGTTACTTCGTGGGCGAGTCGATCGCCTACAGCGAGCAGGACCGCATCTGCATCCCGGTGCCCTTCTACCACTGCTTCGGCATGGTGATGGGAAATCTGGCGGCCACCTCGCACGGCGCCTGCATCGTCGTCCCGGCGCCGTCCTTCGACCCGAGGGCCACGCTGGAGGCGGTGCAGCAGGAGCGGTGCACCTCCCTGTACGGCGTGCCGACCATGTTCATCGCGGAGTTGGGCCTGCCCGACTTCGCGGCCTACGACCTCTCCTCCCTGCGCACCGGCATCATGGCGGGCTCGCCGTGCCCGGTCGAGGTGATGAAACGGGTGGTCGCCGAGATGAACATGGCCGAGGTGTCGATCTGTTACGGCATGACCGAGACCTCGCCCGTCTCCACCCAGACCCGCCGCGAGGACGATCTGGAACACCGCACGGGCACCGTGGGCAGGGTCCTGCCGCACATCGAGGTGAAGGTCGTGGACCCGGTGGACGGCGTGACCCGGCCGCGTGGCGTCGCGGGCGAGCTGTGCACCCGCGGCTACAGCGTGATGCTCGGTTACTGGAACGAGCCCGGGAAGACCGCCGAGTCGATCGACGCGGGACGCTGGATGCACACCGGGGACCTGGCGGTGATGCGTGAAGACGGTTACGTCGAGATTGTCGGCCGGATCAAGGACATGATCATCCGGGGCGGGGAGAACATCTACCCGCGCGAGATCGAGGAGTTCCTCCACGGCCACCCGGGGATCCGGGACGTCCAGGTCGTCGGCGTCCCGCACGAGAAGTACGGCGAGGAGGTCCTCGCCTGTGTGATCCCGGCCGACGCGGCGGACCCGCTGTCGCTGGAGGAACTGCGCGCCTACTGCGAGGGACGGCTGGCGCACTACAAGATCCCGAGCAGGCTGCGGATCATGGAGGCCTTCCCGATGACCGTCTCGGGGAAGGTGCGCAAGATCGAGCTGCGTGCGGAACACACCGGGTAGCGGAGTTTCCGCAACTCCGGGAACACGCCCGGTGGCGGATCTTCCGCAGCACTCCGGGGGCGTCGGCCGTCGCCTCAGGCGCCCTGGGCGTCGAGGGCGTCGGCCGTCGCGTTGACCGGCTGCGGGACGCCCGTCAGGTCCAGGACGAAGAGCGGCACGCGCAGTTGGTCGGCGCGGGCGCGGGCCTCGTCGGCGTATCCGGCCAGGGAGAAGTAGACGCAGTCCGCGGACTCCGTCATGGCCGTCAGCCACAGACACTCCACGTCCCGCGGCGAGGCCGGACGCACGCCGGGATCGACCTGGGCCACGAGCCCGCGGGCGGCGAGTCCGATGCCGGAGGTGGGCCGCTGATCGGCCCGGCGGATGTCCCCGTGCCCCAGCCAGTTCAAGTAGAGCGCGGCGGTGGTGACCGCGTCGCGGGCGGTACGGATCGCGACGGGACGAAAGACACGGCGCGGCGGGGCGGGCGCGGGCGCCGTCGGGGGTGTGGGGGTGTGTCCCGGCGAGGGCGCGGGGCCGGGCGCGCTTGTGCGCCCAGGCGCCGGTGCCGGGGGGTGTGGCGCCGGTGCCGAGGCGGGTGTCGGTGGGGTTGCTCCGGGTTCCGGCTCGGACCTCGGCTCCGGTTCCGGCCCCGGATCGGCGTCCCCCTCGTACTGCGGCCCCGGCTCTGCCTCGGATCCCGGCCCGGGCCACGACCTCGGCTCGGGCCCCGTCCCCGGCCCGGGTGCTGCCTCCGGCCCCGCCTCTGCCTCGGGGGCCGGGTCCGCCACGGGGGCCGGGTCCGTCACCGGGATCCGTAGCACCGCTCCGCAGGGGCAACCCAGTTCGGGGTGGGGCCACTGATGCCGGCGGTGGCAGGCGGGGCATCGCAGGGCGACCCACTCGTCGTCCCACGCCCGGTGCACGACGGCCGTGGCCGCCGTCCGCCGGTCGAGCACGGGCGTGACGGGAGCACCGCACGCGCACGGGTAGCAGGGTGCGGTGTAGAGGCGCTCGCGCCGACAGGCCGGGCAGCGCACCGGCACGCTCTCGGACATGGCCCCCATCGTCCTCCTCCGGCCCCCGCTTGTCCGTCTCTTGACGACCTTCGCGGGCCCGCTTACATTGCTTCCAGATAGTAGAAAGTATTTTCCGCATTACGGAAGTGCGCGGAACGCTGTACACCGATGGAAGGGCTCACCGCGGGGCGCGACGGGAGAGCGAATCCGACAGCTGAAGCAGCTGAAGCAGTCGAAGCAGGAGGAGCCCATGGCCCGTATGACCGCTGCCCGCGCGGCAGTCGAGATCCTCAAGCGCGAGGGCGTCACCGACGCGTTCGGTGTGCCCGGCGCGGCGATCAACCCCTTCTACGCGGCGCTCGAGACCTCCGGCGGCATCCGCCACACCCTCGCCCGTCATGTCGAGGGCGCCTCGCACATGGCCGAGGGCTACACCCGTACCCGCCCGGGCAACATCGGCGTCTGCGTGGGCACTTCGGGCCCGGCGGGCACCGACATGATCACCGGGCTGTACTCCGCCGTCGGTGACTCGATCCCGATCCTGTGCATCACGGGCCAGGCGCCGACGGCGGTGATCCACAAGGAGGACTTCCAGGCCGTCGACATCGCCTCCATCGCCAAACCGGTGACCAAGATGGCGGTCACCGTCCTGGAGGCGGCCCAGGTGCCCGGCGTCTTCCAGCAGGCCTTCCACCTCATGCGCTCCGGCAGGCCGGGCCCGGTCCTGATCGATCTCCCGGTCGACGTGCAGCAGACGGAGATCGAGTTCGACGTGGACACGTACGAGCCGCTGCCCGTCTACAAGCCGGCCGCGACCCGTGCGCAGATCGCCAAGGCCCTCTCGATGCTGAACGCGTCCGGGCGTCCGCTGATCGTCGCGGGCGGTGGTGTCATCACGGCCGACGCCACGGAACTCCTGCTGGAATTCGCCGAGTTGACGGGCACGCCGGTCATCCCGACGCTGATGGGCTGGGGTGCGATCCCCGACGACCACGAGCTGAACGCCGGCATGGTCGGTCTCCAGACCTCGCACCGCTACGGCAACGCGACGTTCCTGGAGTCCGACTTCGTCCTCGGCATCGGCAACCGGTGGGCCAACCGTCACACCGGCCGGGTCGACGTCTACACGGCCGGCCGCACCTTCGTCCACGTCGACGTCGAGCCCACCCAGATCGGCAAGATCTTCGCTCCGGACTACGGGATCGCCTCGGACGCGAAGGCGGCCCTGGAGCTCTTCGTCGAGGCGGCGCGGGAGTCGAGGTCGGCGGGCACGCTTCCCGACCGTTCCGCATGGGCCGCCGCCGCGCAGGAGAAGAAGGCGACCCTCCAGCGCCGTACGCACTTCGACGACATCCCCATCAAGCCGCAGCGCGTCTACGAGGAGATGAACAAGGCCTTCGGCCCGGAGACCCGGTACGTCACCACCATCGGTCTCTCGCAGATCGCCGGCGCCCAGATGCTGCACGTCTACCGTCCCCGCCACTGGATCAACTGCGGCCAGGCGGGGCCCCTCGGCTGGACGATCCCGGCGGCACTGGGCGTGGCGAAGGCCGACCCGGAGGCGCAGGTCGTCGCCCTCTCCGGGGACTACGACTTCCAGTTCATGATCGAGGAACTGGCGGTCGGCGCGCAGCACAAGATCCCTTACGTGCACGTCCTCGTCAACAACTCCTACCTGGGGCTGATCCGGCAGGCGCAGCGGGCGTTCGACATCGACTTCCAGGTCAAGCTGGAGTTCGAGAACATCAACTCGCCCGAACTGGGCGTGTACGGCGTCGATCACGTCAAGGTCGCCGAGGGCCTCGGGTGCAAGGCGATCCGGGTGACGGACCCCGCCGAGCTGGGAGCCGCCTTCGAGCAGGCCAAGAAGCTGGCCGCCGAGTTCCAGGTGCCGGTCGTCGTGGAGGCGATCCTGGAGCGCGTCACCAACATCTCGATGAGCGGCACCAACGACATCGGCAACGTCGTGGAGTTCGAGGAGCTCGCCACCGAGCCGGGGCACGCGCCGACATCGATCAGGACACTGAAGGTCTGACGCCGAACGCCTGACGCCGAAGGGCTGATGCCGAACGCCTGACGCCGAACGCCTGACGCTGAAGGTCCGACGCCGAAGGGCTGATGTCGAACGCCTGACGCTGAGGTCCGACGCCGAAGGGCTGATGTCGTACCGCTGAGCCGAACGTCTGGCACAGGAGGGCTGACGCAGGGGCTGATGTCGAGGGGCTGCTCTCGAACGGCTGATGCCGGAGGTGTGTGGCCGGACGGTCGAGCCGCAAGCCCGACGCCGGGGCTCGTCGTCGCGAAGGGGCGGTCCACCCATGGGTGGACCGCCCCTTCGCGTGGTGTCCCCAGGTGCTTCCCCGCGTGTTTCCGTATGCGTTTCCGGAAGCCCGCCCGCCCGCGTTTCCCGCATGCGTTTTCCGTACGAGTTTCCGGAAGCGTTGCCGTGCGGACGTCCGGTAGGCGCTTTCTGAGCCCGTTTCCGGAGGCTCAGTCCGAGCCGCCGCCGTCTCCGCCGCCGCAGCTGTACATCGCCCCGCCCGTGCCGCCGCCCCGTGGTGAGCGCCGGTGGAAGCCCTGGTCCGCGACCTCGGCCCGGGCGATCAGACCGGCCCGCAGGGCGAAGCGCGCCGCCGGCGCACTCAGGGCGGGCTCGCCGTACAGGGCGACCGCCATCAGGATCTCGTCCGTCGACAGTCCCTTCCTGCCGACCGGCAGCGGGCGGCCGTCCCGCAGGGCGCGCAGAGCGCGTCGGGCGGCGAGGGTCCGCCTTGGTGGAAGGGAGCGCAGCATCCCGGCCGCAACCAGACCGGTCCGCAGCCCGGACAGCGTCTCCCGCACCTCCGGCCGGACCTCCAACTCCGCGACGCTCGACGGGCGTTGCACTACCGAGTGGATCGCCGCGGGCAGGGCGTCGAGGGCGGGCGGGGTGTCGCGTGGGAGCCCATGGCTTCCGGCGTCCTCGTCCGGCGCCGCCCCCGCGACCCCCGCCGCCCCCGCGACCCCCGCCGCCCCCGCGACTTCCGTGACCCCGGCCGCCCCCGCGACCCCCGTGGCCCGGATCCTGCCCGGTCGGCCCGCGTCGACCCTGCCCCCGAGGTGGAGCGCGAGCGCGGCCACCGTGACCGCCGCCCGCGGGCCGCCCCGCAGCAACGCGACCTCGTAAGGGTCCAGCCGGACCGACGTGCCACCGCTCATGTCGTCACCCCCGGACGAGGCCCGCCGCCCCCGTGTCGGCGGGCCCCGCGTGACCACAATGTGCCCTCGCCCGGGGGCGGTTGAAGCCCCTTGAACGGAGTTCAGAGGTTGATTTGAGGTTGGCGGGCACGGTCCCCTCCTCGTGCTCCTCCTCTACTTCCCCTCGTATGACTCTCCGGGCTGCCGGCCGTGCTCCTCCGACAGTCCCGGCCAGTCGTCGGGGCCACCGCCCTGCCACTCGATGAGGTCGCTCTCCTCCACCTCGATCCGGTCCAGGTCGGCCAGGCGGAGGATCTCGACGACGTCGTCGAGGTGGGAGGCGACCCCGAGAACGGTGTCACCCAAGGTGACCCGCCGGGATCCGTCCAGCGCCGGAGGGTGGACCACGATGTGCGGATATTGCGGCGAATTATTCATATTCGTATTCATATCCGGACCGGCGTCCTTGTCCAGCGGGCAACGCGCAGCGCTCCCTCGTCGATCCTGCTGACGGGGGAGCGCTGCGGCACGGGTGGCCGTCCGACGGCGCGAGGCTGGGCGCGACAGGACGTTCGCGCCGCCGGACGGAGTCCTTGGGGAGGGGTGCTGTGGGTGGTGGGGGCAGGGACCGCGGCGGGTTGCGACGGAGCCGGGAGCGGGCTTCCCTCAGGTCGAGAAGCGGGCCCCGTTCCTTCACCACCGCACTGGCTCGCACGCCGCCGCGGTCCTCGCCCTGCCCGCGTCCGCGTTCGGCGACCACCCCTCATCCGGGTCGCGCGGTACGGTCGCGGGCCGCGCGCACGAAGTCATGACCGATCGTCAGAACCCGTGCGCGAGCTTGTTTTTCCGTCGCCGCCGGTGCAGTGAGAACCGGGCGGCATCAGGTTGCCGGAAACGCTTTCCGGATCGGGTTGCCGGAAGCGCTTTCCGGATCGGGTTGCCGGAAACAGCTTCCGGAGCAGGTCACCGGAAACACGTTCCGCACAGAGTTGCCGGAACGGCTTCCGGAACCGGTTACCGGAAGTGCTCTCCGGGCCGGGTTGTCGGAAACGGCTTCCGGAACCGGTTACCGGAAACGTTCTCCGGGCCGGGCTGTCGGGAAAGGGCTTCCGGATCGGGTTGCCGGAAACAGCTTCCGGAAGCGGTTTCCGGACGGCGTCGTCGCCTGGGCGCGACAGGACAGATGTCAGCGACGGCGCCGTCCGGAAGTCTCAGAGGCGCGCGCCCGACAGGCGCTCGACGGCCCGCAGCAGGGCCGAGTGGTCCAGTCCGCCGTCGCCCTGCGCGCGCAGGCTCGCGACCAGTTGGGCGACCACCGCGCCGACGGGCAGGGCCGCGCCGACGTTGCGGGCGGCGTCCGTGACGATGCCCATGTCCTTGTGGTGCAGGTCGATCCGGAAGCCCGGCTTGAAGTCGCGGCTGAGGAAGTTGTCCTTCTTGCGGGCCAGCACGGTCGACCCGGCGAGGCCGCCGCCCAGGACGTCCAGCGCCGCCTTCAGGTCCACGCCCGACTTCTCCAGGAAGACCACGGCCTCGGCGCACGCCTGGATGTTCACGGCCACGATCAGCTGGTTGGCGGCCTTCACGGTCTGGCCCGAGCCGTGCGGACCGCACAGCACGATGGTCCTGCCGAGCGCCTCGAAGAGGGGCTCCGCCTCGTCGAAGTCGGCCTGCTCGCCGCCCACCATGATGGACAGCACGGCCTCGACGGCGCCGGCCTCGCCTCCGGAGACGGGGGCGTCGAGCACCCGGATGCCCTTGTCCTTCGCCGCCCTGGCCAGGTCGATCGAGGTCTGCGGGGTGATCGAGGACATGTCGATCAGGAGCGCCCCGGACCGCGCGTTCTCCAGGATGCCGTCGGGGCCGTAGGCGATGGCCTCGACCTGCGGCGAGGCGGGCACCATGGTGATCACGACGTCGGCGTCGCGCACGGCCTCGGCGAGGGACGCCGCGGCGCTGCCGCCTGCCGCGGCCAGCCGGTCCAGCTTGTCCTGTTCCAGGGTGAAGCCGGTGACGTCGTAGCCGGCCTTGAGAAGGTTCTCGGACATGGGCGAGCCCATGATGCCGAGGCCGATCCAGGCGATCTTGGGAAGTGCGGGAACTGCGTTGCTCATCGGGGATGCCTCTCGGGTACGGGGGATCAGCGGGGCAGCCAGTCGAAGGCCTCGGCGCTCGGACGGTCGCCCGGCTTGTACTCGAGGCCGACCCAGCCGTCGTATCCGGCCTTGCGCAGCCGGTCGAGGAGGTCCTCGAGGGGGAGTGAGCCGGTGCCCGGCGCGCCGCGGCCCGGGTTGTCGGCGATCTGCACATGGCCGGTCCGCGAGGCGTACCGCTCGATCACCGACGGCAGGTCCTCGCCGTTCATGGACAGGTGGTAGAGGTCCATCAGGAACTTCGCGTTGCCGAGCCCCGTCGCGTCGTTGACCTTGTCGACGATCCCGATCGCGGCGGGCGCGCTGACCAGCGGATAGCGGGGCGACTCGGGCCGGTTCAGCGCCTCGACGAGCAGGATCGCGCCGATCCGGTGCGCGGCCCGGGCCGCGAGGACCAGGTTCTCCAGCGCGAGGGCGTCCTGCTCGGCCGGGTCCACGCCGTCGACGCGGTTGCCGTACAGCGCGTTGAGGGCGCCGCAGCCCAGGGACTGCGCGAAGCCGGCGGCCACGTCGATGTTGGCGCGGAACCGCTCCGACTCCTCGCCCGGCAGCGACAGGGCGCCGCGGTCGGGGCCCGGGAGCTGTCCGGCGTAGAAGTTGAGGCCCGTGAGCTGTACGCCCGCGTCCTCGATCGCCTTCTTCAGGGCGTCGAGCTCGGACGGCTCGGGGGTGGGGGAGTCGATCCAGGGCCACCACAGCTCGACCGCGGTGAAGCCGGCCGCGGCGGCGGCCGCGGGGCGCTCCAGGAGCGGGAGTTCCGTGAAGAGGATCGACAGGTTGACGTTGAAGCGCTGGTCGTCGAATCCCATGGGGGTTCCGCGCTCCCTTCCGTGTCGAGTGTTTCCGTATTGCGGAAGTTGTTTTCTGCTTATTGGAAGATTGCCGTCGGGGTGGTCGGCTTGTCAAGGGGAGGCGGAGGCGCCGAGGCCCCGTCGGGGCGGAATCCCGGCTCCCGGGTGATCGTCCGCCCGGTCCGTTAAGGTCGGGGTCCGGGCGCCGAAGGTCCGGTCCGGTTCAGAGAGGTGTGGGGCGCGATGCGACTGAAAGTGGAGTTCACCACCGAGCCCTTCGACCTCGACGAGGCGCCCGAGCACGCGCTGGTCGCCCGCGAGGTGATCGAGGCGGCCGACCTGGACACGGTGGACGTCGGGCCGTTCGGCAACACCGTGGAGGGCGCCGCCGACGCGGTGCTCGCCGCCGTGGACGCCCTGCTGCGCAAGTCCCTCGGCGCCGGCGCCACGCGTATCTCGCTCCAGGTCAACGTCCTCGGGGACGCGGACCGGGACGCGGACGGCGACGTCGTCGGGGAGGGCGTGTGAGCACCTCCGGTGACGAGGCCTTCATCGCGGCCGTGAAACCGCTGGTCGACGCGATGGGCGGGGAGATGATCCCGCCGGACGAGGCCGGCGTCGACGACGTCGTGCTGGCCTGGGACGGGGCCGACGCCGTCGCCGTGCGCCTGCCCCAGCTCGCCGACTCCCTCGACCACATCCTCGCCGCCATGGAGCGCAGGAAGGGCAGACCGCTGGCCGACCTGGACCGCAAGGCCAAGCAGGAGGTCGTGCGGATACTCGAGGCGCGCGGCGCCTTCTCCGTACGGCACGGCGTGGAGACCGTGGCGAGCGCGCTCGGGGTGAGCCGCTTCACGGTCTACAACTATCTCAACCGGGAGAAGGAGGCCTGAGCGGTCTCCCTGGGGGGCCGAGGGGCCGCCCGGAGGCGTTCGCCGGGCCGGCGGGTGGGCGTCCGTCGGGCCGGCGGGTGGCGGCCGGGTTTCGTTACCCGGAATTTTCAACAAAGTGTTGACGTGGTGTCGCGGACAGGCGTTAGCTGGCCGCAGCCCGCTCAAGCACGAAGGCCGTCCCGCGGCCACGGAGGCTCCCGTGACGTCGACTTCCCCGCCCCCGGGCCTGGCCCGGTTCAACGAACTCGAGGAGTCCGCGGCCCGTGCCGCCCTCCACGAGGCGTGCGCCTCCACGGCGTGGGCCGCCCGACTGCTCGCGGCCCGCCCCTACGCCACCGTCGCCGGCCTGTACGCAGCGAGCGACGCGGCCATGGCCGACCTGACCGCCGCGGACCTGGCGGAGGCGATGGCCGGGCACCCGCCGATCGGCCGTCCGAAGCCCGGCGACCCGGCCTCGGCCCGCGAACAGCGCGGCATGGCCGGCGCCTCCGAGGACCTCAGGGCCGAGATGCTCGCACTGAACCTGGCCTACCAGGAGCGGTTCGGCCATGTCTTCCTGATCTGCGCCACCGGCCGCACCGGCGAGCAGATGCGCGACGCGGTCAAGGAGCGGATCGGCAACGCGCCGGAGGAGGAACGCGAGATCGTCCGCGCCGAACTGGGCAAGATCAACCGCATCCGCCTCGCCCGACTCGTCGAAGAGGACTGACAGACCCCATGAGCACCAGCGGCACCGCATCGGTGTCCACCCACATCCTGGACACCTCCGTCGGCCGGCCCGCCGCGGGAGTCGCCGTCCGGCTCTCCGCCCGCTCCGGCCGGGACGCCCGGCAGGAGCACGGGGGAGACTGGCAGGCTCTCGGCGGTTCCGTGACCGACGCGGACGGCCGCTGCAAGGACCTGCCGGCGCTGCCGGAGGGGACCACCCACGTACGGCTCGACTTCGCCGTGGAGGCGTATTTCGAGCGATCCGAGAAGAAGCAAGCCGATGCGCAGCAGGACGCCCCCGCGAATCGGGACAGCGGTGCCCCAGCAGTGTTCTTCCCGGAGGTGGCGATCACCTTCGCCGTCGTGCCGGGCGAGCACTACCACGTACCGCTGCTGCTCAACCCGTTCGGCTACTCCGTTTACCGAGGGAGCTAGCTAGATGACCGCCCCATCCCACCCGGCCCGGCCCGTGTTCCTGGGACAGAACCAGTACGGCAAGGCCGAGAACCGAGTCGTCAAGATCACGCGGGACGGCACCACCCACCACATCAAGGACCTCAACGTGTCCGTGGCGCTGAGCGGCGACATGGACGAGGTCCACTACTCCGGCTCGAACGCCAACGTCCTGCCGACCGACACCACCAAGAACACGGTGTACGCGTTCGCCAAGGAGTACGGCATAGAGTCCGCCGAGCAGTTCGGCATCCACCTCGCCCGCCACTTCGTGACCTCGCAGGAACCGATCAGGACCGCGCGGATCCGCATCGAGGAGTACACCTGGGAGCGGATCGTGACGCCGGGCGAGGACGAACACTCCTTCGTCCGCCAGGGCCAGGAGACCCGCCTCGCCCAGATCACCTACGACGGCTCCTCCTGGGAGGTCGTCTCCGGGCTCAAGGACCTCACCGTCATGAACTCGACGAACT
Source organism: Streptomyces sp. 3330 (assembly GCF_031456635.1). NCBI lineage: Bacteria > Bacillati > Actinomycetota > Actinomycetes > Kitasatosporales > Streptomycetaceae > Streptomyces > Streptomyces sp. 3330. Next base: position 118,770 of record NZ_JAVDVA010000013.1, on the reverse strand, counting down.
CCGAGTTCTGGGGCTACGTCAAGGACGAGTACACGACCCTGCCCGAGGCCCACGACCGCATCCTGGCGACCGACGTGTCCAGCCGCTGGCGCTTCCACTGGTCCGACGACGCCCAGCAGGCGCCGGACTGGGAGGAGTCGTACGCCCAGGTCAAGAAGCACATGCTGCTGGCCTTCGCGGAGACGTACTCCCTGTCCCTCCAGCAGACCCTGTACGCCATGGGCGCCCGGATCATCGACCACCGCGACGAGATCGACGAGGTCCGTTTCTCGCTCCCCAACAAGCACCACTTCCTGGTGGACCTGAAGCCGTTCGGACTGAAGAACGACACCGCCGACGGAGCCGTCTACTACGCCGCCGACCGTCCCTACGGCCTGATCGAGGCCACCGTGCTGCGGGACGGCCGCGAGGCGAGGATCCCGGTGGACCTCACCAACCTCTGAACCGCCCCCGCGAACCCCGCACCGCCGTTCCCGCCGGCCCCTTCGGCGGGTCCGGCCGGCCGGAACCCCCGGTCGGCCCCCTCTGATCAGAACCCTTTTCGGCACCCGTGGCCGGCGAGCCCGCGCCTCCCGGCCACGGCACTCAAACTCCCAGGGTCCTGCCGTGCCCTCTCCACCAGAGTCCACTGAGTGAAAAGGACGACACCATGGCAGCAGACCGGCGCACCGTCATCGAGAACTGCTCGATCGCGACCGTCGACGCTCAGGACACCGAGTACGCGGACGGCCACGTCGTTCTCGCCGGCAACCGGATCGAGTCGCTCGGCGCGGGCCGGGCCCCGGACGGCCTGGAGAACGTCGAACGCCGCATCGACGCCACCGGGCACCTGGTCACCCCGGGCCTGGTCAACACCCACCACCACTTCTACCAGTGGATCACCCGGGGCCTGGCCACCGACCACAACCTCTTCGACTGGCTCGTCGCCCTCTACCCCACCTGGGCGCGCATCGACGAGCAGATGGTCCGCGCGGCCGCCCAGGGCTCCCTGGCGATGATGGCCCGCGGCGGCGTCACCACCGCCATGGACCACCACTACGTCTTCCCGCGGGGCTCCGGCGACCTGTCCGGCGCGATCATCGGCGCCGCCCGCGACATGGGCGTCCGTTTCACCCTCGCCCGCGGCTCCATGGACCGCAGCGAGAAGGACGGCGGCCTGCCCCCGGACTTCGCCGTCGAGACCCTGGAGGGCGCCCTCGCCGCCACCGAGGAGACCGTCCGCCGGCACCACGACGCCTCCTTCGACGCGATGACCCAGGTCGCCGTCGCCCCCTGCTCGCCCTTCTCCGTCTCCACCGAACTGATGCGGCAGGGAGCCGACCTGGCCCGCCGCCTCGGTGTGCGTCTGCACACCCACGGCTCGGAGACGGTCGAGGAGGAGAAGTTCTGCCACGAGCTGTTCGGCATGGGCCCGACCGACTACTTCGAGTCCACCGGCTGGCTCGGCGGGGACGTGTGGATGGCGCACTGCGTCCACATGAACGACTCCGACATCGACGCCTTCGCCCGGACGGGCACGGGCGTCGCCCACTGCCCGTCGTCCAACGCCCGGCTCGCGGCCGGCATCGCCCGGGTGCCCGACATGCTGAAGGCCGGGGTCCCGGTCGGCCTCGGCGTCGACGGCACGGCCTCCAACGAGTCCGGCGAACTCCACACCGAGCTGCGCAACGCCCTGCTCATCAACCGCCTCGGCGCCCACCGCGAGGCCGCCCTGAACGCCCGTCAGGCGCTGCGCCTCGGCACCTACGGCGGCGCCCAGGTCCTGGGCCGCGCCGCGCAGATCGGCTCGCTGGAGCCGGGCAAGCTGGCCGACCTGGTGCTGTGGAAGCTCGACACCCTCGCCCACGCGTCCATCGCCGACCCGGTGACCGCCCTGGTCTTCGGCGCGGCGGCCCCCGTCACCGCCTCCTTCGTGAACGGCCGTCAGATCGTGGACCGGGGACGCCTGCTGCACGCGGACGAGGACGCGATCGCCCGTTCCACGCGGGACGAGGCGCAGCGGCTGGCGCGCATCGCCGCACAGGGCTGACCGCCCCCGCTCCGTGAGGGACTCGGTCCCCGCGGACACCGAACTCCGGTCGGGGGGGACGGCCCTCGACCGGCAGCCGTGGCCGGGGCGCGCGTGGAACGCGCGTGCCCCGGAACGGTTCCCCGCCGTCCCCGTTCCCGGGTACCCCGGTTCCCGGGTACTTCCAGCAGCGCCGCACCACCTCCCTGACACCCGCGTCAGAGCCGACGTGTACCCGACCGGAGGAGAGCCGCCGTGTCCCCGCATGCAGTCGACCGCCACCCCGTCGACGAGAAACTCCCCGCACTGAGAATGGCGACGAGCGGCCTCCAGCACGTGGCCGCCATGTACGCCGGAGTCGTCGCCCCGCCCCTGATCGTCGGCGCGGCCGTGGGCCTCACCGGCGCCGAACTCACCTTCCTCACCGGCGCCTGCCTGTTCACCGCCGGCCTCGCCACCTTCCTCCAGACCCTCGGCGTCTGGAAGATCGGCGCCCGCCTGCCCTTCGTCAACGGCGTCACCTTCGCCGGGGTGGCGCCCATGACGGCGATCGTGGCGTCCGCGGACGACAGGCGGGACGCCCTGCCCGTCATCTTCGGCGCGGTGATCGTCGCCGGTCTGCTGGGCTTTCTGGCCGCGCCCGTCTTCTGCAAGGCGGTCCGCTTCTTCCCGCCCGTCGTCACGGGGACGGTCATCACCCTGATCGGCGTGTCCCTGCTCCCCGTCGCCTTCGGCTGGGCGCAGGGTCCCGCCCCCGCGGCGCCGGACTACGGTTCGACGACGAACCTGGGCCTTGCGGCGGCGACCCTGCTGATCGTGCTGCTCCTGCGCCGCTTCACGCGCGGTTTCGTCAAGCAGATCGCCGTGCTGCTCGGGCTGCTCGCCGGCACGCTCGTCGCGATCCCCTTCGGTGTCACGGACTTCGGCCCGGTGACCGAGGCGGACGTCATCGGCTTCCCCACCCCCTTCCACTTCGGCGCCCCGCAGTTCCAGCTCGCGGCGATCCTGTCGATGTGCGTGGTGATGGTGGTCTCGATGACCGAATCCACCGCGGACATGCTGGCGTTGGGCGAGATCGTCGAACGTCCGGCGGACGAGCGGACCATCGCGGCCGGCCTGCGGGCGGACACCCTCGGCTCGGCGCTCAGCCCCGTCTTCAACGGCTTCATGTGCAGTGCCTTCGCCCAGAACATCGGGCTGGTCGCGATGACGAGGATCCGCAGCCGCTACGTCGTCGCCACCGGCGGCGGCTTCCTCGTCCTGATGGGCCTGTGCCCGATGGCCGCCTCGCTCATCGCCGTCGTACCCCGTCCGGTCCTCGGCGGCGCCGGGGTCGTCCTGTTCGGGTCGGTCGCCGCCAGCGGCATCCAGACCCTGGTCCGGGCAGGCCTGGAGAAGGACAACAACGTCCTGATCGTCGCCGTCTCGCTGGCCGTCGGCATCATCCCGATCACCGAGCCGGAGTTCTACCATGCCTTCCCGGAGACGGCGAAGATCGTGCTGGACTCCGGCATCTCGACGGGGTGCCTGGCCGCCGTCCTGCTCAATCTGGTCTTCAACCACATCGGCCGGGGGCGCAACGCGGCGGACGTGACCCACCCCATGGAGGCGGGGGAGGAGCTCACCGGGGCGTCCCGGGCCCCGGCCACGCCATGAGGTTCGCCAGCAACTCGGCCTGCTCGACGGCGTCGTCCAGCGCGTGGTGCGTATGAGGACGCCCCGGCAGCAGCTCCGCCGGCATCGTCCGCTTCCCCACCGCCCGCAGCGGGAGGCCCGCCTTGACGGCGTACAGCGTCTTCATGTCGAGGCAGCCGGAGTGGCCGAACGGGCTCTCCCCGGTGAAGCGGATCAGGTACCAGTACAGGAACGTCCAGTCGTACGACGCCGGGTAGCCGCACATCACCGGCTGGGCGTCACCGCTCACCTCGCGCACCCAGCGGGTGAACTGAGCCAGCGCCAGGGCGGGTTCGAGTCCCTCCGAGGCCAGGCGCTCCCGGTCGAGGCCGCTCACCGCCAGCGCCTCGGGGACGAACGCGTCGCTGATGGGCCGCAGTTCGCGGTAGAAGGTCTGCCGGGCGGGGTCGGCGGCGGTGAACCCGTCGGCGTCCTGGCGTCCCGCGACCGCCGCGCCCAGGCTCAGCATCGAGTACGGCCCCGGGATCGGACCGTCCGCCTCGATGTCGACGGAGAGGTAGAGGCTGGGTTTCACACGTCGTACCGACATGGGACCGGAGCATCGCAGGTCCGGAGGGCTTCCCGCATCCGCATTCACCGCCGGGGAAGCGCCCGGCAGGGTGTGGCCCGGGGCAGCCGACCGGTGAAGAAGGCCCGGGGCGGGACGCCCATCAGGGTGCGGAAGTCGGCCGTCATGTGCGACTGGTCGTAGTAGCCGGTGGCGGCGGCGAGTTCGGCCCACGGGGCGGACGCCGCGTGCGTGAGGACGTGCCGCAGGCGGTCGATACGGGCGAAGTGCTTGGGGGAGACTCCCACGCCGTCGGCGAACAGGTTCCGCAACTGGCGGTCGCTGACGGCGAGTTCCCGGGCGACCTCCCGGACGGGGGCGGCGGCGCGGTGCGGGCGGGTCGACAGCGCGTCGACGGCGTCCCGCAGCACCCGGTCGCGCGAGCCGTCCCCGGCGGGCGGGAGCAGCTCCGCGAGACGTGCCGTGACCGCCTCCCGCTCGATCCCGGTCAGCTCGCGGGCGAGGCGCCGGGCCGTGCCCGCCGGCAGCTCGCCGAGCGGGACCACCCGGCCGACGAGCTCCACCGCCGGCACACCGAACAGCGGGCCCACCATGCCCGGCCCCAGGCGCAGTTGGACGCACGACACCGACCGCGCGTGCAGGTCCGTGTGGTACGAGGCCCGGGTGCGCGGCCCCACCACCAGGGTGTCGCGGCGCCCGTCGCCCTCCTCGCGCACGACCAGTTTCGTGTCCGGCACGTGCGCGAAGGCGTCGTCGAAGGGGCCGTCGACCGTGACCGCCCCGATGCCGGTGAACCACGGTCGCAGCGCGGACGGGACGGGCAGGGCCCGCTCGGACGGGGGCGGCGGGTCGGCCGCAGGCGCGGGGGTGTTCGTCACGCTTCCACGGTAGGCGCGTCCCGCCCTTCCCCGGGGGGTCCGAAGCGTGCCGGAATTTCCTAGCGACGCGGCCGGGCCGGACGTCAGCGTGGTCGGCATGATTCTCGTGACCGGTGCCACCGGCACCATCGGCAGCGAACTCGTACGCCACCTGGCCGCGCGGGGTGAGAAGGTACGGGCCCTGACCCGCGACCCGTCGAGGGCGCGGATGCCTCCGGGGGTCGAGGCGGCACGGGGGGACTACCTCGACCGTTCTTCCCTGGAGGCGGCGATGTCCGGGGTGACGGCGGCCTTCCTGGTGGGTCTGCCCGGACCGTCCGCGCAGCACGACGGCGCCCTGGTGGCCGCGGCACGGGCCGCGGGCGTGGGACGGCTGGTCAAGCTGTCCGCGATCGCCACGGGGGATCCCGAGGTGGGCCCGGGAGGGGAGTGGCATGTCGCCGGAGAGCGGGCCGTCCGGGAGAGCGGGTTGCGATGGGCGGTGCTCAGGCCCTCCTCCTTCGCCTCGAACACGCTCGGCTGGGCGCCGGCGATCGGCGCCGGCGAGCCGGTGCCGAACCTGAGCGGCGACGGGCTCCAGGGTGTCGTCGACCCGCGGGACGTGTCCGAGGCGGCGGCCGTGGTCCTCCTCGACGAGCGGTGGGCGGGACGGACGTACACCCTGACCGGGCCCGAGACCATCAGCGTGCCGGGCCAGGCGGCCGTCCTCGCGGACGTCCTCGGCCGACCGGTGACCACGCACGACCTCGCCCCGGACGAGGTGCGCGCACACCTCCTCGGCCTGGGCCAGGACGAGGCCGTCGCGGACGGCGTCGCGAGGGGCTCGGCGTACGTCCGCCGGGGCGGGAACGCCGTCGTCACCGACGAGGTGCGGGAACTGCTGGGGCGCCCGGCGCGGACGTACCGGGTGTGGGCGCGCGACCACCGGGAGGCTTTCCGGACGCCCTGAGCCACGGGGGCGGGCGCGCGGCCGGGGTCCGGGCCCCGCCGCCCGCCCGCCTCTTCCGGGGCTGCGCGCACGCCTGCCCGGCGCCCGTTCTCGACGGGCTACCGGGGACGTGGGGCGTGCGGATCCCCGCCGCCGCGGCGCACGGTCCGGTCCGCTTCACGGGGCCGGTGCGCGGCATCGAGGGCGCCGGCCGACCCGTGCCGAGGCTCACCCTGCGCCGCGACGCCGAGACACCGAGCGGGAGCCGGAGCCGGAGCCGGTGTCGGTGTCGGTGTCGTGTCCTACAGCCCGAACAGGCCCGGATCCGAGGCCAGTTCCTTGAAGCGGGCCGACGGGTCGGCGACCATGCGGCGCTTCTCGAGGTCCAGCAGCCCGCCGACCGCAGTGATCTCGGCGGACACCGTGCCGTCCGTCTTGCGGATGGTCTGCAGGATCCGGAAGGTCTTGCCGCCGCCCCACTCGAAGACGCAGTCCACGTCGACCTCGTCGCCCGCCAGCAGTTCGCGCCGGTAGCGGATGGTCGTCTCCAGGGCGACCGGGCCCACTCCCTCGGCCAGCAGGCCGGCCTGGGTGATGCCCGCGGCCTGGAGCAGTGACCAGCGAGCGTGCTCCGCGTAGTTGATGTACACGCTCTGGTTGAGGTGCCCCTGCACGTCGGTCTCGTATCCGCGCACGGTGATCCGGACGGAGAACGGCTCGCTCACGGTGTCCCCTTCTCGCTCTCTCGATGTCGGTGCCCTGCCGCCGATCTTGGCATGTCCCTCACACCCGGCGCGGGGACGCCAGCAGATAGCGCGCTCGCGTGCGGGGGTCGGTGTGCGCGCCGACCTGCCAGCCCGCCTGCTCCAGCGTGTCCGCGCAGACCCGCAGGGCCGCGTCGTCCGGCCCGTGCACGGCGACCGCCTCCGGCTGCGGGGTCGCCCGCACCCGGTAGCCGTCGGCGCCCCGCGGCCCGGCGGGAGGGTGGCCCGCCGCCTCCAGGGCCAGCGCGGCGGCCCGGACGAGGTGGCCGCGCTCCCAGGCGCACGGCCGGTCCGTGCCGCCGTCCGGGTTGGTCATCCGGCGCAGTTCGAGCAGCCCCTGCCAGGCGCCGTGCACTTCGCGGGCCCGGGCGGGGCCGGCGGCCGGCCCGGTGTCCTCCTCGCCGCCGACGCGCGCGGCGAAGACGCCGGTGTCCGCCGCCGGAGGTTCGGGAGCGGTCCGCGCAGGGCCCGCGGGAGCGACCGCGGCAGTGCTCGCGTGAGCGGCTCCGAGGGCGCCCGGGGGTTCGGGGACCGCCTCCCGTGTCCGGTGCCCGGCCGGGGTCAGGAAGTGGTCGTGCGGGGGGCGCGGGTGCCGGAAGGCGAGCCCGAGCCGCACCAGCGACGCCAGCTGCGCCTGCGTGCCCCGCAGTCGCCCGGTGACCGGGTCGGCGGCGTCGATCACACGCCGCTGGGCGGCGGTCGGCGGTCGTGTCACGGCGTGCTCCCCTCGGGTGCCGCCCCCGTCGGGGGCCTCCTCGAAGGCTACGGCCCGGGTCTGACATTCCAGGCGGCGATCACCGGCCGCCCGTGCTCCGTGCCCAGTCGGCAGAGCGTCCCCGTCGCCAGCTGGAACAGCGCTCCGGCCGCTGCCGGGAGTCCGAGGCGGCGGGCGGTCAGCACCCGCAGGAAGTGTCCGTGCGCCACCAGCATCACGCCTTCCTCGGCGCCTTCCCCGGCCCCGGCGTCCGCCGCGTCGACCTGGGCCAGCACCCGGTCGGCCCGCTCGCCGACCTGCTCGGGCGTCTCCCCCGGGCGGTTGGTCGGGCCCGGCGCGACCCCGTCGGTGAACAGGAACCAGCCGGGGCGCGTCCGCTGGATCTCGGCCGTCGTGACGCCCTCGTAGCCGCCGTAGTCCCACTCCCGCAGATCGGCGTCGACCCGGACCTCGCGCAGGCCGATCAGCTCCGCCGTCTCCCGCGCGCGCTGCGCCGGGCTGACGAAGGCGGCCCCGATCCGGTGCGAACGGATCAGCGGAACCAGCCGTCGCGCCTCGTCCCGGCCGTGCTCGGTGAGCGGGACGTCCGTCGATCCGGTGTGCCGGCCCGAGCGTGACCATGCGGTCTCCCCGTGCCGGACGAGAAACAGGTCGCCCACGCGCGCGTGCCCCTTCCAGCCGTGCCTGTGAGCACCGTGACACAGGACCCGGGCGGGCGCATTCCGGCGACCGGCGGTGTGCGGGGGACGGCGTCGGCCCGCGGAACTCCGCCGGGCGGACGGTCCGGCGAAGGTGCGGCGGGCCCGTCGCCCGCCCCGCTCCTGCCGGTATCCCTCCTGCCGGTATCCCTACTGCCGGTATCCGCCGAGGAAGCGCCCGATCCGGCCGATCGCCGCCTCCAGGTCGTCCGCGTGCGGCAGGGTCAGGATGCGGAAGTGGTCGGGGGTCGGCCAGTTGAAGCCGGTGCCCTGGACGACCTGGATCTTCTCCCGCAGGAGCAGGTCCAGGACGAACTTCTCGTCGTCGTGGATCGGGTGCACCTTGGGGTCGATGCGCGGGAACGCGTACAGCGCGCCCTTGGGCTTCACGCAGGACACGCCCGGGATCTCGTTGAGCTTCTCCCAGGCCCTCTCGCGCTGGTCGTGGAGCCTGCCCCCCGGCGCCGTCAGTTCGTGGATGGACTGGCGGCCGCCGAGCGCCGCCTGGATGGCGTACTGGGCGGGCGCGTTGGCGCACAGGCGCATGGAGGCCAGCATGGTGAGGCCCTCCAGATAGTTCTTCGCGTGCTGCTTGGGGCCGGTCACCACGAGCCAGCCCGAGCGGAAGCCCGCCACCCGGTACGTCTTGGACAGGCCGCAGAAGGTGAGGACCACCAGGTCGGGCGCGAGCGCGGCGGCCGAGTGGTGGACGGCGTCGTCGTAGAGGATCTGGTCGTAGATCTCGTCGGCGAAGACCATCAGCCCGTGCCGGCGGGCCAGGTCGAGGATGCCTTCGATGATCTCCTTCGGGTAGACCGCGCCGGTGGGGTTGTTGGGGTTGATGATGACGACGGCCTTGGTGCGGTCGGTGATCCTGGACGCCATGTCGTCCAGGTCCGGGTACCACTCGGCCTGCTCGTCGCAGAGGTAGTGGACCGCCCTGCCGCCCGCGAGCGTGGTGACCGCCGTCCACAGCGGGAAGTCGGGCGCCGGGATCAGGATCTCGTCGCCGTCCTCGATCAGCGCCTGTACGGCCATGGAGACCAGCTCCGACACGCCGTTGCCGAGGAAGACGTCGTCGACGCCGACCTCCAGGCCGCGCTCCTGGTAGCGCTGGGCCACGGCGCGGCGGGCGGAGAGGATGCCGCGCGAGTCCGTGTAGCCGTGGGCCCGGGGGAGCATCCTGATCATGTCCTGGAGGATCTCCTCGGGCGCCTCGAAGCCGAAGGCCGCGGGGTTGCCGGTGTTGAGGCGCAGGACGCTGTGGCCCGCCGCCTCCAGCGCGTCGGCGTGCTCGATCACCGGGCCGCGGATCTCGTAGCAGACCTCGCTGAGCTTGTTCGACTGCCGGAACTCCATGCGCGCTCGCCCCTCCGGTTGGTGTGTTGCTTGGTTTTACCAAGTTCCAGCTTGGAAAGTCCAACGACATGTCTAGACTGCGTGCCATGTCACCTCGCCGAAGCTACGACCAGTACTGTTCCGCCGCCCGTGCGCTCGACACCGTCGGCGACCGCTGGACCTTGCTGATCGTCCGGGAGCTGCTCGCCGGCCCGCGCCGTTACACGGACCTGCACGCCGATCTGCCGGGGGTGAGCACGGACGTGCTCGCCTCACGGCTGAAGGACATGGAGCGGGACGGGCTGACCACCCGGCGCCGGCTGCCTCCGCCGGGCGCCGCCTACGTGTACGAACTCACCCGGCGCGGAGGGGAGTTGCTGCCCGTCCTGCAGGCCCTGGGTGCGTGGGGGGAAGGTGAGCTCGGCGAGCGGCGGCCCACCGACGCCCTGCGGGCGCACTGGTTCGCGCTGCCGTTGCTGCGCGGGCTCGGCGGCGAGGCGTCCGGGAGCTCCGGGCTCGTCGAAGTCCGGCTCGACGAAGGGGTCTTCCACCTGTGCGTCGGCGCGCAGGACGGGCCGGTCTACGGCGACGGGCCCGCGCCCGGGGAGCCCGACGCGCGCCTCGTCCTCGACACGGACACCTGCACGGCCGTCGCCCAGGGCGAGTTGGGCGTGCTCGACGCGGTACGGGCCGGCCGGATCGAGGTCGCCGGGGACGGCGCCCTGGCCAAGGCGCTGCGGGAGGCCTGAGGGCGGGCGCGCGGGCCACGCCCGGGGGTGGGGCCGCGGCGGCGGTCACCGGCGGCGGGGCGGACGGTACGGCAGAAGGCCCGCCGCGGTGCGCGGCAGGCCTTCCGATGAAATGTCGAGTGCGGGTCAGGCGCCCGGCGGCACGTGCCGCGGCCGTCCCGATCCCCGGGTCAGCGTGTACCCGCCGATCCCGGCGAGGGCGGCCAGCACCGCGCCGATCGCGGTCCACACCCAGCGGTCCGACCACCAGCCGGACGCCCAGCCGTCGTCCGGCTCGATGCTCGACAGCACGGCCGAGGCCGACGAATCGTCCTCCTCCGCCGCGGACTCGACCGCGATGCCCGGCACGAGCGGCTCCGCCAGCGAGCCGTCGACGGCCGCGGCGCCGCCGATGTCCTTGGAGTCCACCCGCAGTTCCGTGCCGACCGGCAGACCCAGGTCGGCCGCCTTCAGGTCGAGGACCGTCAGCCGGACGTAGTACGTGCCCGGCAGCGGGTCGTCGGCCCACGGCTCCGACCAGGCGCGGACCGTGCGCAGCACACAGGCCAGCTCCACCGAGGACGTGCCCTGGGCGGCGGTGCGCGTCTGGGCGCCGTACTGGCAGGCCTGCCGGCGGCGCAGACCGTCGTACACGTCGACCTGCCAGGTCTGCGTGGCGTGGCTCTCCGGCAGCTTCACCGTCGCCTTCACGGTGGGGCGCTGCCCGGAGTCCGCCGGGAACGACCAGTAGAGGTAGTCGCCCGCGGACCCGCTCGCCGTCGCCGTCTGTCCCTGGTCGATCTCCGTCGCGGTACGGAAGGACGTGCCCGCCTCCGTGGGCGCGGAGCCGTCGCCCGACGGGCTCGCCGACGGGGTGGAATCGGCCGCGGCCGGTGCGGCCGCCGCCCCGGGCGTCAGCCCGAGCACCGGCCCCAGCGCCAGCAGGGCGCCACTCAACACACGTGTGATACGCATCAGTTGGTCCTCCAGACCGCGACCCGCCAGCGGGACACCCAGCCCCACAGCACACCCGCGAGGAAGCCGAACAGCACCAGGACACCCAGCAGCCACCAGCCGCGCCCGAGGCCGAAGGAGGCCACGTCGCTCGCCTGCGACGGGCCGTCGACCACGTCCACGGTCAGCTCCAGCGGCATGCCCGGCGTGGTCTTCACCCCCGCCGCCGCCGAGTAGGAGTTGGTCACCTGCACGCACACCGTCTCGGCGGGCGCCTCGTCCTCGTCGCTCTCCGCCTTCGGGTAGCGCAGACCGGTCGAGATGACGTCGGTACGGCCGTTGCCGGCCGCCTCGCCGCGCACGATCTCCCGGCCGTGCACCGTGACCGCCCGCAGCAGCACCCCGTAGTCGGGGTTCACGGCCCGGTCCGCCGACACGCTCACCGAGGCGCGCAGCTCCTGGCCCGGCTCCACGTCGACCTTGTACCAGCGCTCCTGGCCGAACTCCTCACGGTCGGTGTACAGACCGGACTTCAGGGCCGGGGCCGCGGAGCAGGAGGCCGCGCCCTCGGTGGCGACCGGCGTCACCACGGGGTCGGCGGCCCGGTCGACCAACTGGTTGACCCGGTCGGTGAGTTCGTCCGTGTGCTCCACCGAGGTGTAGGTGCCGCCGGTCGCCTCCGCGATGCAGCTGAGCTGCTGACGCATCTTCACGTTGGGCACCAGGCCGAGCGTGTCGATCGTCAGGCCGATGCCCTTCGCGGCTATCTCGCGGGCCACCTCGCACGGGTCGAGCGGGGCGCAGGTGTCCTCGCCGTCGCTGATCAGCACGATGCGCTTGGAGCCGGTGCCGCCGTCGAGGTCGTCGGCCGCCTTCAGCAGGGCGGGGCCGATCGGCGTCCAGCCGGTCGGCGACAGGGTCGCCACCGCGGTCTTGGCCTCGGTCCGGTCCAGCGGGCCGACCGGGTAGAGCTGCGCGGTGTCCTTGCAGCCCGTCTTCTGGTCGTCGCCGGGGTAGTTGGCGCCCAGGGTGCGGATGCCCAGGAGCACGTTCTCCGGGGTCGCGTCCAGCACTTCGTTGAACGCCTGCTTGGCCGCGGCCATCCGCGTCCCGCCGTCCATGTCCTTCGTCCGCATCGAACCGCTGACGTCGAGGACCAGGTCGACCTTGGGCGCGGTGGCGGTGGTCTCGTCGGCGACCGCCCCGGCCGGGAACGCGATCCCCGCCGTGAGCGCGGCGAGCAGGGCGCAGACGCCCGCCGCCAGCCGTTGTGTTCTGATCATCGGCGGATCCTATTGATCAGAGGTGTCCGGCCACAAAACGGCGGCGGTACCGGTGCCGGCATCCGGGCCCCGCCTCGCCCACGGCCCGCCCGTGCCCGCGGTCAACAGGCCTCCTGCAGCAGCGGGTTGGGCAGAAGGGCCCACTGGTCGCCGGGCGCCCCCGCCGACAGCCGCATCAGCGTCAGCGCCTTCGCCGGAAGCGGTTCCTCGCACAGCGCCACGAGGTCCGGCGTGCGCGGGAGATCCCGGACGGCCGTCTCCAGGGCCGCCCGCAGGGCCGGACGGCTGCCCGCCGTCCCGGCCAGCGCGCCCGCGACCAGCGAGCCGAACAGCTTGCGCCGCAGCGCGGTCACGTCGTCCGTGCGGATCCGCTCGGGCAGCCCGTCCGGCAGCGGGATGCCGTGCCGGGCCAGCCGGGCCGGGCTGACCCGGATGTCGGCCAGGTCGCGGTAGACCAGCCGCAGCGGAACACCCGACGACGACAGCACGACCAGCAGGTTCTGCCCGTGCGCCTCCAGCGCCACGCCCAGCTCCAGCAGCCGCAGCCCCACGGTGAGCGCGAGCCGGACGAACCGCGCCGACCAGGCGGGGGAGGAGGGGAGGCCGGTGCCGGTGAGGGCGGCGACCGGGACGACGTGTTCGCCCGCCGCCCCGAACACGCGCGGCGACTCCCGGAACACGGCGGCCAGATCGGGTGAGTGCGCGGTGGCCGCGCCGAGGGTGCGGGTCGTGTGCAGCAGGCCGCCGGTGTGCGGGGTCAGGGTCTCCGCGAACGCCGAGAGCGCCGCGGAGGCGGCGATGGAGCCGACGGAGATGTCCCGCACGGAGGACGTCAGCCGGGTGCTGAGCGCGGTCTTGACGTGCGGGCCGCCGGCCAGGGCCAGGGTGCGCAACGACATCAGCGGATGCGCGGCGACCTCCTGCGCGCAGGACCGCTTGAGCACGTGGTCCGCCTGCCACGGATGCACCGGGATCACCAGCCGCGTCCCGTCGCGCAGTTCGCGGGGCCACTCGCCCGACACCAGGCACTCACCGGCCGGCACCGCGAGCAGCCCCAGCCGCACCGAGGGCCGGTGCTCGGGCCCGTAGGCCAGCTGCTCGGCGACCGAGAAGCCGGGCCGCGCACGGCAGTTGGGATGGTACGGATGCCCGTCGACCACCCGCTGCTCCCACTCCCAGTCGTGCGCCGGCCAGTCGTCCGGGTCCTCCAGGGAGACCGGGCCGGGCTCCTGCGCGGCCCGCGACAGCGCCATCGACGCCACGCTGTGTCCGAGCTCGGCGGCGAAGCCGGAGCCGTGCGGCACCCCCAGCGCCGTCATCAGCCGCGCGGGATCGTCGTACGCCACGCCGTCCAGTCGCACGTCCGTCACGTAGGCGGCGGTGGCGTACGGATCCGCGCGCGGGCCGTGCAGACGGCGGCCGTCGCGCAGCCGCAGCACGCTCTCCCCGCCGGACCCCCCGCGGTGCGCGACCCACGGCAGGGGCTCGTGGACGAGCGCCCGCCACAGCCGGGTCAGCACCGCCGCCCGCGCCCCGGGCAGCGCGGTGGCGAACCGCGGGCCGAGCGAGGGGCGTACGGCGGCCAGTTCCGCGGCCAGCTCGGCCTCGGCGGTGGGGGGACGGTGCACGGGTGGGCTCCTGAGGGTACGGGTACGACGTCACGGACGGGCCGCGACGACAGCGATACTGATCATCTCCGCCCGGAAGAACCGTAGGGAACCAGAGAACCAGTGGATCGCGTGGACCTCATCCCCCAGCCCGCCGGGGCCGCCGCGTCCGACGGCGGCGTCGCCGGGCGCGCCGACGCCTGCGCGGCGGCGCCGCTGCTCAACTGCCTGCTGCGGGAGGTCGCCGAACCGCTGCCCGGCCCGCCGGACGGCGACGGCCGCTCCGTGTACCGGCTGCCCGGCGGCGGGTCGCCCGGCGGCGGCCGGCTGCTGCGCGTGCGCGGAACCCGGCGCCCCGCCGAGCCCGAGGTGCACGCGGCGGGCGCCTGGCACCGCCTCGGCCACACCGCCCTCGTCGGCCTGGTCGCCGAGGTGCTGTACGCGCACACCGGGCTGGCCAACCGGGAACTGCCCGCCGAGATGACCGACAGCCGGGACGTGGTGGCCGCGATGCTCACCGCACGCGCGCGCGCCACCCCGCCGCCCGGCCGCTATCTGCGCTCCGAGCAGGCGCTCCTCACCGGCCACCCGCACCATCCCGCCCCGAAGGCGCGCGGCGGCGGCCCGCCGGCCGGCTGGCTGCCGTACGCCCCGGAGGCGCACGCCCGCTTCCCGCTCGTCCTGCTGGGGCTGCGCGAGGACGCGGTCGTCGAGGAGGGGGACACCTCCGCGCTGGACGCCCTCGGCACGGCCCCGCCCGGCTACCGGCTGCTGCCCGCCCACCCCTGGCAGCTCGCCCTGGCCGGACGGGAGCTCGCCCCGGCCTTCGCCGACGGCCGCCTGCTCCGGCTCGGCACCACCGGCTTCGACACCTGGCCCACCGCCGCCGTACGGACGGTCTACGCACCCGAGCCGGACCTCTGCCTGAAGTTCAGCCTCGACGTCCGCATCACCAACGACATCCGCCGGCTGTGGCGGCACGACCTGCTGAAGCTGCGCCGGACCGACGAGGCGGCGGTCCGGGCCCTCGCGGCGGGCGGCGGCGCGGCGGCCTGGCTGAGCGACCGCGGCTACCGCACCGCCGACTTCGCCTTCGAGGCGCTCGCCGTCCTGGTCCGCGACGGGCTGCGGGGCGCTGTGCGGCCCGGTGCGACCCCGCTGCTCGCCGCGGGGCTCGTGGAGGGCTTCGAGGGCAGCCCGCTCGCCACCGCGGCGGACCCCGCGGCCTGGTGGGAGGCCTATCTGGCCGTCGTCGTCCCTCCGGCCCTGACGGCCTTCGCCGAGCACGGCGTCGTCCTCGAGGCGCATCTGCAGAACACCCTCGTCGCCGTGGACGCCGACGGCACCCCCGTGCAGGCCCTGTTCCGGGACGCCGAGGGCGTGAAGCTGCTGCCCGACGTGGAGCGGGCGGCCGGCTGGGAGCGGCTGGTGTACTGCCTCGTGGTGAACCATCTGTGGGAGGTCGCGGCGGCGCTCGCCGAACGTCACCCGGGCTTCGACCCCTGGCCGGCTGTGCGCGGTGAACTGGGCCGCCACGACCTCCCCGAGACCGCCGCCCTGCTGACCGCTCCCACCCTGCCCGGCAAGACGAACCTGCTGCTGCGCTGGACCGGCGCGGACGGCGCCGACGCCCGCTATCTGCCGCTGCCCAATCCTCTCGTGCGGTGAGGACGGCGGGGGTACACCCAGCCGGCTATTGGGTAAGGTAAGCCTCACTTTACTGAGCGGGGTGTCCTCCGGCGGTTCCGGGGCGCCGGGGAGACGCCCGTCGCGGAGGGAGGCTCCCATGGCGGACCACGCGCGCGCCGCGCTGACACTGGACCGGGTGCGGCTCGGCGCCGGCGGGCCGCTCGCCCGGCTGCGGATCGCGGACGGCAGGGTCACCCACGTCGTCGCGGAGGCGGACACCGGGGGACGCGCGGTGGAGGCCGACGGCGGGCGGGTCCTCGACCTGGACGGCCGGGTGCTGCTGCCGGGCCTGTGGGACGCGCACGTCCACCTGGCGGAGTGGGCGAGCGCCCGGCACCGCCTGGACCTGGCCGGGACCCCCTCCGCGCGGGCGGTGGCCGACCTGGTGCGCGAACGCGGCGGCGCGGCGCCCGACGGCACGGTGCTCGTCGGATACGGGTTCCGGGACGGGCTGTGGCCCGACGCCCCGCACAAGCGGCTCCTCGACGCGGTGCTGCCCGACCGGCCGGTCGCCCTGGTGAGCGCCGATCTGCACGCCGCATGGCTGAACTCGGCCTGTCTCGCCCTGGTCGGCCGGGGCGACCACCCGACCGGCCTGGTCAGGGAGACCGAGTGCCACGAGGTCCTGTCCGCTCTCCCGCAGGCGCCGGCGGCGGTGGTCGACGGCTGGACGGCGGACGCCTGCGAGGCCGCCGCCGCGCGCGGGGTCACCGGTGTCATCGACTTCCAGTTCGGCGACACGGTCGCCGACTGGGAGCGGCGCTCGGCCGCGTTCCGGCCGGCCGTACGGGTGGCGGCCGCGATCTATCCGAGCCGCCTGGACGCGGCCGTGGAGCGCGGCCTGCGCACCGGGGACGCGGTGGGCGCGCCCGGCGGCCTGGTGCGGGTGGGCCCGCTGAAGCTCTTCACGGACGGCTCGCTCAACACCCGCACCGCGCTGTGCCGCGACCCCTATCCGGGGCTGGAGGGCACGGACGGTTCCCACGGCATCGAGGAGACGCCGCCCCGCGCACTGGTGCGGCTCATGCGGCGGGCCGCCGCCCACGGGATCGAACCGGCGGTGCACGCCATCGGCGACCACGCCAACACGCTGGCCCTGGACGCCTTCGAGGCGGTGCGCTGCCGGGGCCGGATCGAACACGCACAGCTGCTGAGCCCCGAAGACCTCCCGAGGTTCGCGCGGCTGGGCGTCACGGCGGGGGTGCAGCCCCGGCACGCGACGGACGACCGTGACGTGGCGGACCGGCACTGGGCCGGACGCACCGGCCGCGCCTTCGCCTACGCCGATCTGCTCGCCGCCGGGGCACGGCTGGAGTTCGGCTCCGACGCCCCGGTCTCGCCGCTCGACCCGTGGCTCGCCATCGCCTCGGCCGTCAGCCGGACCGACGACGAACGCCCCGCCTGGCACCCGGAACAGCGCCTGTCCGTCCGGGACGCGCTGGTCGCGGCGGCCCGCGGACGCCGGCTCATCAGGGTGGGCGACCCGGCCGACCTGGTCGTCGTGGACGTGGACCCGTCGGCGGCCGGCCCGGACACGCTGCGCGCGATGCCCGTGCACGCCACGATGACCGCCGGGCGCTGGACCCACGGACCGTACTGAGGCGGGAAGCGGCGACGCGGCCGCCGCCGCGCGCGGGAGTGGCCGGACGGGGCGGCCGGACGACCGGTGGGCGGCCGATGCGGGCCCGGTCCCGCACGCCGTGCCGTGACCGGCCGCGCGGCCCGGCCCGTGCGTCGCGCCCGCCCCGGCCCGTGCGCTCACGCCCGCCCGGTCGCGCAGTCCCGGCCGGTGGCAGCACGCCGTTCGCCCCGGCGGGGAGGCCGGCCCCGACGGGCGGGGGCGGTCGTCGGCGCGGGGCCCGGGCCCGGAAGGGCCGTACCCTCCGGGCCCGGGAGCGGAGGGCGAGGCCGGGGTCAGCCCGTCGGCCGACCGGCCAGCACGGAACGGTGGATCTCCTCCGCCCGGACGGCGACCGTCGACAGCAGGGTGCTGGTCAGGCCGTGGGTGTGCTCGGTGCCGCCCTGCAGGTAGAGGCCGGCGGTCACCTCCGGCACGGTCTCCACCCGGTGGTCCCGGCCCACCCGGACCGCGTCCCCGTCGTCCCGGAGACAGAGCTTGGCCGCCTCACCGAGCAGCGAGGCCAGATCGCGCGGGCGGTACCCCGTGGCGAGCACCAGCACGTCGGCGGCGAGCACCTGCCGCTCACCGGTGGGCAGGAACTCCACGGCGACCTCGAGCCCGCCGTCGGCGGCGGGGTCCACGGCGCGGACCCGAGAGACGTTGAGGAAGCGCAGCCGCTCCCGGCCGGCCACCTTCTCCCGGTACGCGGTGGCGTAGAGGGCCTCGATCAACTCCATGTCGACCACGGAGTAGTTGGTGGACCGGTGGTAGTCGATCAGCGACTGCTTGACCTCGGAGGGCGCCGAGAAGTAGACGTCGACCGCCTCCGGGTCGAAGATGCGGTTGGCGAACGGGCTGTCGTCGGCCGGGGTGTAGCCGTACTTGGCGAAGACCGAGCACACCTCGGCCTCGGGGAAGGTGCGGTGCAGGTAGTCCACCGCCTCGGCGGCGCTCTGTCCCGCGCCCAGCACGACGGCCCGCCGCACCGGGGACCCCGCCTCGCCCAGCCGGGTCGCGCGCGGGATCAACTCGCTGTTGTGCCAGACCCGTTCGGAGAGCCCGAGACCCGGCGGCACATGCGGCTCGAGGCCCATGGCCACGCTGACGTTGCGGGTCCGGCGGGTCACGACCGGACCGGCGCCCGCGGTGTCGCGGGAGGTGACGTCGAAGCAGGCCACCTCGCCGTCGTCGCCGCGCACCGGGACGACGGAGACCACCTCGCTGCCGTACGAGACCAGATGGGCGACGCGTGCGGCGGCCCATTCGAAGTACTCGTGGAACTCCATCCGCAGCGGGAAGAGGGTCTTCTGGTTCAGGAAGTCGACGAGTCTGCCCCGCTCGCGCAGGAAGCAGAGGAAGCTGTAGTCACTGGTCGGATTGCGCAGGGTGACGAGGTCCTTGAGGAAGGACACCTGCATCGTCGCGTCGTCGATGAGCATGCCCCGGTGCCAGCCGAAGCGCGGCTGGCGCTCCAGGAAGAGGGCGTTGAGGCGGCGGTCTGCCGGAAGGTCTGCGTTGTGCTCCTCGACCGCTATGGCCAGAGCGAGATTTGAGGGACCGAATCCGATTCCGATGACGTCGTGGACGACGTCGTTACCCATGAGCGGTGACTTCACCTTGGCATCGCCTCCTCAGGCAGGCCCATGCTAGATAAGGTAAGGCTTACCTTGCAATGAGTCGTTGAAGGGGAGGACGTCATGCGGGTCGTCATGCTCGGCTACCAGACCTGGGGTCACCGCACGCTTCAGGCACTGCTGGACTCCGACCACGAGGTCGTCCTCGTCGTCACCCATCCGAAGAGCGAGCACGCCTACGAGAAGATTTGGGACGACAACGTCGCCGAACTCGCGGAGAAGAACGACGTCCCCGTCCTGCTGCGCAACCGCCCCGACGACGCCGAACTCCTGACCGCGGTGGCGGAGGCCCGGCCGGACGTCATCGTCGCCAACAACTGGCGGACCTGGCTGCCCCCGGAGCTCTTCGATCTGCCGCCGCACGGCACCCTCAACATCCACGACTCGCTGCTGCCGTCCTACGCGGGCTTCTCGCCGATCATCTGGGCGCTCCTCAACGGCGAGGAGCGCGTCGGCGTGACCGCGCACCGCATGAACGCCGAACTCGACGCCGGGGACGTGCTGGTGCAGCGTTCGGTGCCGGTGGGGCCCACCGACACGGCGACCGACCTGTTCCACCGGACCGTCGACCTCATCGCGCCCCTCGTGCGGGAGTCGCTCGACCTGATCGCCTCCGGCCGGGACGCCGGCCGGTGGGTGCCGCAGGACCGCGCCCGGGCCAGCTTCTTCCACAAGCGGTCGGCCGAGGACAGCCGGATCGACTGGAGCTGGCCCGCCGAACGGCTGGAACGGCTGGTGCGGGCCCAGTCCGACCCGTATCCGAACGCGTACGCCTTCCACCGGGGCCGGCGGCTGAGGATCGTCTCGGCGGCGGTGTCGGAGGGGCGTTACGGCGGCACTCCGGGCCGGATCTTCATCCGGGAGGGGGACGGCGTCGTCGTGGTGGCGGGGGCCGACTCCTGGTCGGGCCGCACCCGGGGCCTCCTCGTGCGCCGGGTGCGCACCGACGACGGCGCCGAGTACGCGGCCACCGACTGGTTCCGCACCATGGGCGGGTATCTGACGTCCCGTCCCTGAGGACCTGAACGGAAGCAGGCGCGGGAACAGGCGAGGAAACAGAAACAGGCGCGGGAACAGGCGAGGAAACAGAAACAGGCGCGGGAACCGGCACGGAAACGGAAACAGGCGCGGGAACCGGCACGGAAACGGAAACAGGCGCGGAAACGGGATCGGGAACGGGAAACCGGAAGGGGAAAGGGACCGCTGCACCGGGCGGGGCCCGGCCACGCCGTGGCGGGGCCCGTCGCCGGGTCCGCAGGCCCGTCGCCGGTCAGTCGGCGATCGCGGCCGGCCTCGTGTCCTCGGGCCGGTTCCCGCCGTCGTGATGATGCCGGCCCAGCGGGATGACCAGTGGCGTCCCGCTGACCGGGTCGGGGGTGATCCGGCAGCGCAGGTCGAAGACGTCCTCGACGGTGGCCTCGGTGACCACCTCCGCGGGCGGGCCCTCGGCGACGATCCGGCCCGCCTTCATGGCGATGACGTGATCGGCGTACCGGCAGGCCTGGTTGAGGTCGTGCAGCACCATCACCACGGTGCGCCCCTCGCGCCGGTTGAGGTCCGTGATCAGGTCGAGGACGTCGATCTGGTGGGCGAGGTCGAGATAGGTCGTCGGCTCGTCCAGGAGCAGGACGGGGGTGCCCTGGGCGACGGCCATCGCGATCCACGCGCGCTGCCGCTGACCGCCGGAGAGCTCGTCGACCGGGCGGTCGGCCAGGCCGGTGAGGCCGGTCGCCGCCAGTGCCCCGAGCACGGCCTCCTCGTCCGCCGCGGACCACTGCCGCCACCAGGTCTGGTGCGGTGAACGGCCCCTGCCCACCAGGTCGAAGACGGTCAGCCCCTCCGGCGCCACCGGCGTCTGCGGCAGGATGCCGAGGGTGCGCGCCAGTTCACGGGTCGGCACGGACCGCAGGGCGACGCCGTCCAGCTCGACGACGCCCTGTCGCGGCGTCAGCAGCCGGGCCAGCGCGCGCAACAGGGTCGACTTGCCGCAGGCGTTGGCTCCGACGATCGCGGTGATCCGGCCGGTCGGGACGCCGAGGTCCAGATCCTCGACCACCGACCGTCCGTCGTAGGCGAGGTGCAGGTTCCTGGCCCGCAACTGCGGTCCGGCAGCGCCCGGCCGGCCGACGGCCGGGACCGTCGCGTCGGCGCCGGTCCCCGGGCCGGACGCGTGCGGGAGGCCGGCGCCGTTCCCCGGATCGGACGGCCGGGGCAGGCCGGGGCGGGCATCGCGCCCGGACGGCCGCGGGGCGCGCGGGTCGGTGGTCGACATGGGATCAGCCTCCAGAGCCCGCGCGGTTGGCGCGGATGAGCAGCCACAGCAGGACCGGCGCGCCGAGCGCCCCGGTGACGATCCCGACCGGCAGTTCCGTCCCGGGGACCGCCTCGCGGGCGAGGAGATCCGAGCCGAGGACGACCAGCGCGCCGGTGAGACCGGAGACGATCGGCGGCGGCGACGCGGTGCCTGCCAGCCGCTGGGCGATCTGCGGACAGGCCAGGGCCACGAAGGCCACCGGACCGGCCGCGGCGGTGCCGAAGGCGACCAGCCCCACCCCGGCCAGCAGCAGGGCCAGCCGGACGGACTGGACGGGTGTGCCGAGCCCCGCGGCCACGTCGTCGCCGAGCTGGAGGGTGCGCATCCAGCGGCCCATGGCGAGGGTGACCGGCAGCAGCACGGCCAGGGCGACAGCCAGCGTGTCGACCTGGTCCCAGGTCCGGCCGTTGAGGTTGCCGACCAGCCAGCCGACGGCCTCCTCGGCCTGGAAGCGGCTGCCGCGCGCCACCAGGAAGTCGGTGGCGCTGGTGCAGATCCAGGAGACACCGATGCCGACGAGGATGATCCGGTACCCGGTGGTCCCGCCCTTCCACGCCAGCGCGTAGACGAGCAGCGCGGTGGCGAGGGCGCCCAGGAGTCCCAGCGTGGACAGTCCGAGGCCGCCGGTCCGGCCGAGGACCACGGCCGCCACCACGGCCGTTCCGGCGCCCTCGGTCAGCCCGATCATGTCGGGGCTGGCCAGCGGGTTGCGGGTCATCGTCTGGAACACGGCCCCCGAGACGCCGAACGCGACGCCGACCAGCAGCCCGGTCAGCGCGCGCGGCAGCCGCAGGTCCTGGACGACGACGACCGTGCCGGGGTCGCCCGCGCCGCCGAGCGCCCTGACGACGTCGGTGAACGGCACCGGGTAGTCGCCGAGGGCGAGGCCCCGGCAGAACAGCAGGAACGCGCCCGCCGCGACGAGCACGCCGGTCAGCGCCAGGCGCGGGCGCAGCAGGCCGGAGACGGGCGGAAAGGCGAGCCGGAACGGCCGGCCGCGCAGCGCGGGGCGAGCGGCGGGCGCCTCGGCGGCCGGGGCGCCGGTGGGCTGTGCGGACACGCTCACACCTCCGCGAGCTTGCGGCGGCGGACCAGGGCGATGAAGAACGGGCCGCCGAGGAAGGCGACGAGGACGCCCGCCTGGATCTCGGTGGGCCGGGCCACCGTCCGGCCCAGGATGTCGGCGGACAGCAGCAGGACGGGCGCGAGGGCGGCGGACAGCGGGAGCAGCCAGCGGTGGTCGGGGCCGATCCCGGCGTACTGGGCGAGGACCCGCGCGATGTGCGGGACGACCAGGCCGAGGAAGACCACGGGTCCGATGACGGCGACCGACGCGCCGGTCAGCAGCATCACGGCGGTGACTCCCTGGAGGCGGACCAGGCCGAGCCGCCGGCCCAGCGAGGCGGCCACGTCGTCGCCGAGGGCCATGCTGTTGAGCGCGGGCGCGCAGGACAGGGCGAGGGCGGCGCCGACGGCGAGGAAGGGCAGGATGCGCACCAGTTCACCGGAGCCCTGGCCGGCCAGTGAGCCGGCCGACCAGAAGCGGTAGCGGTCCAGGGCGTCCTGGTCGGTCAGCACCACGGCGCTGGTGAGCGAGGACAGCAGCGAGGTGACGGCGACCCCGGCGAGCGCCAGCTTGACGGGCGTGGCGCCGGAACGGCCCAGCCGTCCGAGGAAGAAGACCAGGACGCTCGCCGCGAGCGCTCCGCCGAACGCGAACCACACGGAGCCGTAGAGCGATCCGACGCCGAACACCGCGACCGCCAGCACGATCGCGAAGGACGCGCCCGCGCTGACGCCGAGGATGCCCGGGTCCGCGAGCGGGTTGCGGGTGAGGGCCTGCATCAGCGCGCCGGACAGGCCGAGGGCGGCGCCCGTCGTCAGGCCCAGCAGGGTGCGGGGGACCCGCACCGACCAGACGACGTTGTCGACGAGGCGGCTGGGCGGACGGCCCAGGACCGCGCGGACCACCTGGTCGAGCGGGACGTTCAGCGCGCCCAGCGCCACGGACAGCAGGGACAGGGCGACGAGGAGGGCGACGACGAGTGTCACCAGCGCCGCGGTGCGAAGCCTTCTGCCTGAAGCCACTTGCCGGTCTCCCTGTCGCGGTCCGGGGTCTCGCCAGGGGCGCCGCCGGGTCGACTCCCCTCGCGCGGACCCCTGTCGGCGGACCACCGGACCATCCCGTCAGCAGGTTAGGTGAGCATAACCTCAGCGACCGTGACATGGGCCGCGGTTGCCGAAAGGGGTCTATCAAGTTAGGCAATGCTTACCTTACTATGCGAGCGGTCGCGGCTCCGCTGAGCCGTTCCGCACCGCATGGGGAGGCACGGGCAGCTGTGTCGGGCAACACGCGTTCTTCCGCGCAGGCGACGGCCACGGACTACTGGCGGCGGCGATTCGCCGCACCGGTTCCCCGGCCCGCGCTGCCGCTGGACTTTCCGCACCCGTCCCGCCGGGAGGGGACGGCGCCGCGCGCACGGCGCGCCGCCGCACTGGAGGCCACCGCCGACGAGGGGGCACAACTCACCGCCCTCGTCGCCCTGTTGTACCGCTACGGCGGCGCCGCGGCGACCGAGGCGGCGGTGGTGGCGTACGACGGGCTGCCGCTGCGCGTCGCGGTCGACGCCGGTACACCGTTCGCCGAACTGCGCGAACGGGTCGCGCAAGCGTGCGCGCAGGCCGCCGCGCACCGCCTGCCGACCGCCGAGCTGCTGGCCCTGCTCGCCCCCGAACCCTTCCGCGGCGGCGGGCTGTTGTGCGCCACGGGCTTCGGCGGCGCGCCCTGGGACGCGGGCGGCCCGCTGGACCTGGCCCTGACCGTGGCCGGCGGGGAGGTGACGGCGGACTACCGGAGCGACCTGTTCGAGGCGGCCACCGTCGACCGGATCCTCGGCCACTACCGCACGCTGCTCGCCGACGCCCTCGCCCGCCCGGCCACCCCGGTCGCGGACCTCGAACTCCTCGACGCCGCGGAACGGCGCCGGATGCTGTGCGACTGGAACGACACCGCGCACGACGTGCCCGCCCTCACCTGGCCGCGGATGTTCGCCGACCAGGTCGCCGCCCGCCCGCACGAGGTGGCCCTCGTCCACGAGGACGTCCGCCTCACCTACGCCGAACTCGACGCGCAGGCGGCCCGGTTGGCGCACGCCCTGGTGGCCCGGGGCGCGGGTCCGGAGACCGTGGTCGCCCTCGCCGTACCGCGCTCGGCCGACATGATCGTCGCGCAGGTCGCCGTGCTGAAGGCGGGCGCGGCCTATCTGCCGGTCGACACCGACTACCCGGCCGACCGCATCGCCTACATGCTGGCCGACGCCCGGCCGGTCTGCCTGGTCACCACCGCCGACACCGTGCCCGACCTGCCCCCGGACAGCGATCCGCTGGTCCTCGACGCCCCGGACACGATCGCCGAGCTGGCCGCCCGGCCCGCGCGAGGACCGTCGACCGCCGACCGGTTGACGGCCGCCCACGCGGCCTACGTGATCTACACCTCCGGCTCCACCGGCCGCCCCAAGGGCACCGTGCTCTCGCACGCCGGTGTGGCCGGGCTGGTCGCCACGCAGCGGGAGCGCTTCGGGATCGGCCCGCACAGCCGGGTCCTCCAGTTCGCCTCGCCCAGCTTCGACGTGGCCTTCTGGGACCTGTGCCTCGGACTGCTGTCCGGCGGCCGGCTGGTCGTCGTGCCCGCCGACCGCCGGGTGCCGGGCGCGCCGCTCGCCGACTACGCGAACGAGCACGGCATCACCTTCATGATCCTGCCGCCCGCCCTGCTCGCCGCCCTGCCGGACGACGTGCGCCTCCCGCCCGGGGCCACCCTGCTGGCCGGTACGGAGCGGGTCTCGCCCGAACTGGTCGGCCGGTACGCGCGCGGCCGGATGATGTTCAACGCCTACGGTCCGACCGAGGCCACCACCAACTCCACGCTGGGCCTGTGCGATCCGGACACCCCGCCCGGCACCCTCGTGCCGATCGGCGTGCCCGACCCCGGAACCCGCGCCTACGTCCTCGACGACCGGCTGCGGCCGGTGCCCGCCGGTGTCACGGGAGAGCTCTACCTCGGCGGCGCCGGACTCGCCCGCGGCTACCTGGGCCGCCCCGGCCTGACCGCAGAACGCTTCGTCGCCGCCCCCGCCGGGCTCGCCGACGCACCCGGCGACCGGCTCTACCGCACCGGCGACCTGGTGCGCTGGAAGGCGGACGGACGGCTGGAGTTCCACGGCCGCGCGGACAGCCAGGTCAAGATCCGCGGCTTCCGCGTCGAGCCCGGCGAGATCGAGTCCGTCCTGCGCTCCCACCCGGCCGTCGACCAGGCCGCGGTCGTGGTGCGCGAGGACCGTCCCGGCGAACGCCGCCTCGCCGCCTATGTGGTGCCCTCCCTGGACGGCCCGGAGGCGGACGCCGAGGCGGGCGTCGCCGACTGGAAGGACCTGCACGAACTGCTGTACTCCGCGGCCGCTCCGGAGGGCTTCGAGGAGAACTTCGCGGGCTGGAACAGCATGTACGACGGGCTGCCCCTCCCCCTCGCCGACATGCGCGAGTGGCGGGAGGCGACCCTCGACCGGATCCGCGCCCTGCGGCCCCGGCGCGTCCTGGAGATCGGCGTCGGCTCCGGCCTGCTGCTGTCCCGGCTCGCCTCGCACTGCGAGACCTACTGGGGCACCGACCTGTCCGAGGAGGCCGTACGGGCCCTGGACGCCCAGGTGTCCGCCGTCCCCGGCCTCGCCGACCGGGTCACGCTGCTGGCCCGGCCCGCGCACGACCTCACCGGACTGCCCGAGGGCCACTTCGACACGATCGTCGTCAACTCCGTCGTCCAGTACTTCCCGGGCCGCGACTACCTCACCGGCGTGCTGCGCGCCGCCGCCGCGCTGCTCGCGCCCGGCGGCGCCCTGTTCGTCGGCGACGTGCGCAACCTGCGGCTGCTGCGCACCCTGACCGCGGCCGTCGAGACCGGGCGGGTGCGGGACGAGGCGGAAGGGGACAAGGAGGCGCTGCGCGCCGCCGTGGACCGGGCGATCGCCTGGGAGGGCGAACTCCTCGTCGACCCGGACTACTTCACCACCCTCGACGGCCTCGCCGCGGACATCCGGATCAAGCGCGGCACACACCACAACGAACTCACCCGGTACCGCTACGACGTCATCCTGCGGCCGCGCGCCGACAGCCGCGCGCGGACCCCCGGGTCGCCCTGGACCGCGCTCGGTTCGGTGCACGCCCTCGACGCCCTGCTCGCCGGGCGCCCGGACCGGCTGCGGGTCACCGGCATCCCCAACGCCCGGCTCACCGGCGACCTGGCCGCGCTCGACGCCCTGCGCGACAGCAGCAGAACAGCCGACGCCCCGCCCGGAGTGGACCCCGAGTCCCTCCACGAGAGCGCCGCACGGCACGGCTACGAGGCGACGCTCACCTGGAACGGCGACGCCGACGACGGCAGCCTGGACGCCGTGTTCGCGCCCGCCGGGGACGGCCTCGCCGCCCCGTACCGCCCCGGCGGCGGCCGCCCGCTCACCAACCGCCCGGCGCCCTTCCGCAACGTCACCGCGCTGATGACGGCCCTGCGCCGGCACGCCGCCGACCATCTGCCCGACTACATGGTCCCGGCCGCCTTCGTGCCGCTGGACCGGCTGCCCGTCACGCCCAGCGGCAAGCTCGACGCCGCCGCCCTGCCGGTGCCCGGGCCCGCCCGGGCCGGCGCCGGACGGGCCCCCGGCACGGATCGCGAGCGGCTGCTGTGCGATCTGTACGCACGGGCGCTGAGGGTGCCCTCGGTGGGCGTCGACGACGACTTCTTCGCGCTCGGCGGCGACAGCATCGTCGCCGTCCAGCTCCTCGTCCTGGCCCGCCGGGCCGGACTCGAGCTGACCCCGCGCGACGTCTTCCGCCACCGCACGGCGGCGGAGCTGGCCGGGGCCGCCCGCACCGCGCGGGCCGCCCTCGTGGACGACACCGCGTGGCGGCTCGGCGACGACGAACTCGCCGCCCTCCAGGGGGATTCCCCCGTGGCCGTCGAGGAGACCCTGCCCCTCGGCCCGCTCCAGGAGGGCTTCTTCTTCCACGCCCTGACGGACGGCGCCGAACACGACACCTATGTCGTGCAGCAGCTCGTCGAGCTGTCCGGGCCGGTCGACGGCACCCTGCTGCGCCGGGCCGCGCAGCGGCTCCTCGACCGGCACGCGCCGCTGCGCGCCTGCTTCCGGCAGACGTCCGAAGGCCGACCCGTCCAGATCGTCGCCACCGGCCTCGAACTGCCCTGGCGCGAGGTCGACCTGGCCGCGCAGGACGACCTCGCGGTCCGCGGCGCCCTCGCCGAGGCCGTGGCCGCCGACGAACGCGCCCACCGCTTCGACCTCGCCCGGCCGCCCCTGGTCCGCTGCGCCCTGATCCGCTTCGGGGACGAGCACAGCCGACTGGTCCTGACGTTCCATCACATCGTCGCGGACGGCTGGTCCCTGCCGGTCCTGCACCGCGAACTGCTCGCGCTGTACGGCGACGACCCCGCGCCGCTGCCCGCGGTCGCCCCCTACCGCGGCTATCTCCGCCGGATCGCCGGCGCCGACCGCGAGGCGGCGCGCGCGGCCTGGCGGGCCGCGCTCGCCGGCGTCGAGGAGCCCACCCGGCTGGTCGAGGCCCCGGCGCCCGCAGGACCCGTCGAGCCCGCGCAGATCCGCGTGCAGCTGTCCGAGCGGCTCACCGCCCGGCTCACCGCCCGTGCCCGGGAGCGGGGGGTGACCCTCGGCACCCTCGTGCAGGGCGCGTGGGGCCTGCTGGTCAGCCGCATGACGGGGCGTCAGGACGTGCTGTTCGGCACCACCGTGGCCGGACGCGACGCCGCCGTCGACGGCGTCGAGTCGATGATCGGCCTGTTCATCAACACGCTGCCCACCCGGCTGCGCTGGACGCAGGGCGACACCCTCGGCGGGCTCCTGGAACGGCTCCAGCAAGAGCAGAGCGCCCTGCTCGACCACCAGCACCTCGGCCTCGCCGACATCCAGCGGGCCGCCGGGCACGCCGGGAGCGGCGAACTCTTCGACACGCTCGTGGTGTTCGAGAACTACCCCGGCGGCGAGGGCGCCCCGGGCGTCACCAGCCCCACGGGCGAGATCGCCGTCGCGGGGCACGCCTTCCACGACGCCGTGCACTACCCCCTGGCCCTCGTCGTGAAGCCCGGCCGCCGGCTCGACCTTCGGCTCAAGCACCACGCGCGGCGCCTGGACGCCCGCGCCGCCCGGTCCCTCGCCGACCGGCTCACCCTGGTCCTGGACGCCCTGGCCGACGACCCCGGCGCCCGCGTCGCCGATCTCGACCTGCTCACCCCGCGCGAGCGGGCCGGCGCCCACCCGGCGGGGGAGTCCCGGCGGGTCCCGGACACCACGCTGGCCGCCGCGTTCACCGCGCAGGCCGCGCGCACCCCGGACGCCGCCGCCGTCGTCCTCGACGACGCGACCACCCTCACCTACGCCGAACTGGACGCCCGGGCGGAGGCGCTGGCCGCCCGGCTGCGGGCCCGCGGCGTCGGCCGCGAGCGGTGCGTCGCGGTCGCCGTGCCGCGCTCGGCCGAGCTGATGGTGGCGCTGCTGGGCGTCCTGAAGGCGGGGGCCGCCTATCTGCCCCTGGACCTGGACTACCCGGCCGAGCGGCTCGCGTACATGCTGGCCGACTCGGGGGCGACCACGGTCGTCACGACGGCCCGGGACGCGGGACGGCTGCCGACGGCCGAGGACCTCGACGTGATCGACGGGCCGGCCGGTCCCGGCGCCGACGCGGCGACGGCCGGGCCCGTGGACCCGGCCCGCCCCGACGACCCCGCCTACCTCATCTACACCTCCGGTTCCACCGGCCGCCCCAAGGGCGTCGTCGTCACCCACCGCGCCATCGTCAACCGGCTGGCCTGGATGCAGGGCGCGTACGGCCTCACCGCCGACGACCGGGTGCTCCAGAAGACGCCGTCCGGCTTCGACGTGAGCGTCTGGGAGTTCTTCTGGGCGCTGTGCGAGGGCGCCGCCGTCGTCCTCGCCGCGCCCGACGGGCACCGCGACCCCGGCTACCTGGCCCGCCTGATCCGGGCCCGGGGCGTGACGACGGCGCACTTCGTGCCGTCCATGCTGGCGGCGTTCCTCGCGTCCGAGGAGGTCACCGCCGACCCCGCGTGGGCGGGCGGCCTGCGCCGGGTGTTCAGCAGCGGCGAGGCCCTGCCCGGGGCCGCCGCCCGCCGCTGGCACGAGCTGACCGGGGTGCCGCTGCACAACCTGTACGGCCCCACCGAGGCCGCCGTCGACGTGACGTACCACGCCTGCGACGGCGCGTCCGGCGCCACCGTGCCCCTCGGCCGGCCCGTGTGGAACACCGGCCTGCGCGTCCTCGACCCCTGCCTGCGCCCGGTCCCCGACGGGGTGCCCGGCGAGCTGTACCTGACCGGCGTCCAGCTGGCCCGCGGCTACCACCGGCGGCCCGCGCTCACCGCCGAGCGGTTCGTCGCCGACCCGTACGCCGACCGGCCCGGCGCCCGGATGTACCGCACCGGCGATCTGGTGCGCCGCCGGCCCGACGGTGTGCTCGACTACCTCGGGCGCACCGACCGTCAGGTGAAACTGCGCGGCAACCGCGTCGAGCCCGGCGAGATCGAGGCCGCGCTGACCCGCCACCCGGCCGTCGCCCGGGGCGCGGTCGTCGTCCGCGGGCAGCGCCTCGTCGCCTACGCGGTCCCGGCGGCGGGCGCCGCCGTCGACCCCGCCGAGCTGCGCGCCGCTCTCACGGACGCGCTGCCCGCGCCCCTGGTCCCGGAGGCGTACGTCGTCCTCGCCGACCTCCCGCTCACGCCCAGCGGCAAGCTCGACCAGGCCGCCCTGCCCGCCCCCGAGGCCGAGCGCGCCGACCGCCGGGAGCCGTCCGGCCCGCTGGAACGCCGGATCACCGAGATCTTCGCGGCGGTCCTCGGCATCGAGGACGCCGGACCCGACGACGACTTCTTCCGGCTCGGCGGCGACAGCATCAGCTCGATCGGCGTCGCCGGACGGGCCCGCGCGGCCGGCCTGGACCTGAGCCCCCGCGACGTGTTCACCCACCGCACCCCCGCGGCCCTGGCGGCGGCCGCGGAAGCGACGGCGGCCCCGGTCGCCGGCCGGACCCCCGCCGCGCCCCTTTCCCTCACGGACGCCGAACACGCCCGGCTCCGCGCCCTGGCCGCCCCGGCGGCCGTCGCCGACGTGTGGCCGCTGGCCCCCCTCCAGGAGGGCCTGTTCTTCCACTCGGCGTACGACGAGGGCTCCCCGGACGTCTACACCGTCCACGAGACCTTCGACTTCGCGGCCCGGCTCGACACCGGACGGCTGCGCGCCGCCGTCCGCGCCCTGCTCGCCCGCAACCCGGGCCTGCGCGCCGGCTTCACCAGCGAGGGACTCGACCGGCCGGTCCAGTTCATCGTCGAGGACCCGCGGATCCCGCTCCAGGAGGTGGACCTCTCCCACCTCACGGAAGCCGAACAGGACGTCCGGCTGGCGGAGTTGACGGACGCCGAGCGGCACCGGCGGTTCGACCTCTCGGCGCCCCCGCTGTTCCGGCTGCTCCTGCTGCGCCTCGGCGCGCGACGCGGCGACCGCCTGATCATCGGCCGTCACCTGATCCTCTGGGACGGCTGGTCGGCCTGGCTGTTCCTCGACGAGCTGTTCGCGCTCTACGAGACCGGCGGCGACCCGAACGCCCTGCCCGGGCGCGGCAGTTACCGCGACTACCTGAGCTGGCTCGACCAGCAGGACGACGCGGTCGCCATCGCCGCCTGGCGCGCCGCGCTGGCCGGCCTCGACGAGCCCACGCTGCTGGCCCCGGCCGCCGCCGACGGCCTCCGGCCGGTCGTCCCCGCACAGCTCGGCACCCGCCTCTCCGCCTCCCTCGGCGACCGGCTGCGCGAGACGGGCCGCGCCCACGGCCTGACCCTTAACACGCTCCTCAACGCGGCCTGGGCGCTCACCCTCGCCTCCGCCACCGGACGGTCCGACGTGGTGTTCGGCACCACCGTGGCCGGCCGGCCCAGCGAGGTCCCGGACGTCGGCGACATCATCGGGCTCTTCCTCAACACCGTCCCCGCCCGGATCGTCCTCGACCCCGCCGAACCGGTCCTCGACCTGCTCCGCCGCATCCAGGGCGAACGCCTCGACCTCATGCCGTACGAGCACCTCGGCCTCGGCGTGCTCCAGGCCGAGACCGGACACCGCAAGCTCTTCGACACCCTGTTCGTGCTGCGCAACAACGACACCGAGGAACGGCTGGCGGACCTGCGCACCCGGCACGGCGCCACGGCCGTCGCCAACGTCGACGCCACCCACTACCCGGTCAACCTCGTCGTCACCCCGGGCCGCCGGATCGCCGTCACCCTCACCCACCGCCCCGACCTCGTCCCGGCCGACCGGGCGCGCTCCCTCCTCGACCGGTTCGCCCTGCTCCTGGACCGTCTCGCCGCCGACCTGACGGCGCCGGTCGGCTCCCTCGACCCGCTGCTGCCCGCCGAACACGAGGCGCTGCGCGCGCGGTGGGCGGCGAGCCGGGTGCCCGGCCCCGAGGGCACCGTCGCCGACCTGCTGGCCGCGCAGGCCGCGCGCACCCCGGACGAGCGGGCCCTCGTCTGCGGCGAGCACACCCTGACGTACGCCGGACTCGACGCGGCCGTGAACCGCACGGCCCGGCTGCTGATCGCCCGGGGCGCGGGCCCCGAGCGGGTCGTCGCCCTCGGCCTGCCGCGCTCCCTGGACATGGTCGTCGCGCTCTTCGCGGTGCTGCGCACGGGCGCCGCCTACCTGCCGCTGGAGCTGGACCATCCGGCCGACCGGCTGTCCCTGATGCTGGCCGACGCCCGCCCGCTCCTGCTGCTCACCACCGGGGCCGTGTCCGCCACGCTGGACGGCGACACGGCCCGCGTCCTGCTCGACGACCCGGCCACCAGGGACGAGCTGGCCGGGCTGTCCGACGCCCCGGTCCGGCTGCGCTTCAGCCTCGGACACCCCGCCTACGTCATCTACACCTCCGGCTCCACCGGGCGCCCCAAGGGCGTGGTCACCCCCTACCGGGGCCTGACGAACATGCAGCTCAACCACCAGAAGGAGATCTTCGCCCCGGCCATCGCCTCGGCCGGCGGACGGCGGCTGCGCATCGCGCACACCGTGTCCTTCGCCTTCGACATGTCCTGGGAAGAACTGCTCTGGCTGGTCGAGGGACACGAAGTGCACGTGTGCGACGAGGAGTTGCGCCGTGACGCCGAGGCGCTGGTCGCCTACTGCGAGCGGCACCGCGTCGACGTCGTCAACGTCACCCCGACCTACGCCCGGCTGCTGATCGAGCAGGGCCTGCTGACCGGCCATGTGCCGCCGCTGGTGCTGCTGGGCGGCGAGGCCGTCCCGGAGACGGTGTGGACGGCCCTGCGCGACACCGAGGGGACGTACGGCTACAACCTGTACGGGCCGACCGAGTACACCATCAACACCCTCGGCGGCGGCACCCTCGACAGCGACACGCCCACCGTCGGCCGCCCCGTCCGGGGCACCCGCGCCCACCTCCTCGACGCCTGGCTGCGCCCGGTGCCCGACGGCGTGCCCGGTGAGCTGTACATCGCCGGCGTCGGCCTGGCCCGCGGCTACCTCGGCCGGCCCGCCCTGACCGCCGAACGCTTCGTCGCCGACCCGTTCGGGGAGCCCGGCGAGCGCATGTACCGTACCGGCGACCTGGTGCGCCGGCGCCCCGACGGCAACCTCGACTTCCTCGGCCGCACCGACGACCAGGTCAAGATCCGCGGCCATCGCGTCGAACCCGGCGAGATCGAGACCGCCCTGAGCCGTCACCCGCTGGTCGCCCAGGCCGCCGTGGTGGTCCGTGACGAGCGCCTCGTCGGCTATGTCGTGCCCTCGGCCGCCGGCTCCGAGCAGCGCTCCGCCGCCGAGGCCGCGCAGGTCGGCGAGTGGCAGGAGATCTACTCCGAGGAGTACGAGGAGATCGGCACCGCCGTCTTCACCGAACGCTACGACGGCTGGGACAGCTCCTACGACGGCCGGCCCATCCCCTTCGAGGAGATGCACGCCTGGCGCGAGGCCACCCTCGCCCGCATCACCTCCCTGCGGCCCCGCCGGATCCTCGAGATCGGCGTCGGCTCGGGCCTGCTGCTGTCCCGGCTCGCCCCGGACGCGGAGGCCTACTGGGCGACCGACTTCGCCGCCCCCGTCATCCGCAAGATCGGCGCGGAGGTGCGCCGCGACCCGGCCCTCGCCGCCAAGGTCGAACTGCGCTGCCGGCCGGCCGAGGACCTCGGCGGTCTGCCCACCGGCTACTTCGACACGATCGTCATCAACTCCGTCGTCCAGTACTTCCCGAGCGTCGACCACCTCACCGCCGTGCTGCGCGGCGCGATGGACCTGCTCGCGCCCGGCGGCGCCCTGTTCGTCGGGGACGTCCGCAACCTGCGGCTGGCCCGCGCCTTCCACACCGAGATCCAGCGCGCCCGCGGCACCGCCGAGGCCGACCTGGCGGCGGCGGTCGACCGCGGCCTGCGCCTGGAGAAGGAACTCCTCGTCGATCCCGACTACTTCACCACCCTCGGCTACGGCGTCGACCTGCGCACCAAGCGCGGCCTCCACCACAACGAACTGACCCGGCACCGCTACGACGTCGTCCTGTACGCCGGCGAGCCGGACGTACGGCTGGACGGTGTGCCGGTGGTCGACTGGGCCACGGCCGACACCGTCGGCGCACTCGTGCGCGGCGACCGGTCCGGCGCCGAGGGCATCGGCGCACTGCTCGGCGGCACCTGGTCCGCGACCGGCGGCGCCGGCCGGCGCCCGCGCGGGGAACGGCCCGCGAGCCTGCGGCTGACCGGCGTGCCCGACGGCCGGGTCGCCGAGGCGGGCGTCGACCAGGAGCAACTGCACGAACTCGGCGCGGCCGCCGGATACCGGGTGCTGACCACCTGGTCGGCGCGGACCGGGACGTTCGACGCGGTGTTCCTGGCGGCCGACACCGCCGCACCGCGCCTCACCGGCGGCCTGTTCCGCGCCGGCGGCGGCACCCACCCCTACGCCAACGACCCCACCGCCGCCCGCGAGGCGAGCGCCCTGGTGCGCAGGCTGCGCGTGGACCTGGGCCGCGAACTGCCCGACTACATGGTCCCGGCCGCCTTCGTCACCGTCGACGGCCTGCCCATGAACGCCAACGGCAAGCTCGACGTGCGCGCCCTGCCCGACGCGGAGCCCGCCGTCGCCCTCGGTGGCGGACGCGGCCCGCGCACCCCGCGGGAGGAGGTGCTGTGCCGGCTGTTCGCGGAGGTGCTGGGGCTGCCCGCGGTCGGCGCCGAGGACGACTTCTTCGACCTGGGCGGGCACTCGCTGCTCGCCACCCGGCTGGTCAGCCGCGCCCGCACCGAACTGGGCGCCGAACTCGCCATCCGGGACCTCTTCGAGGCGCCCACCCCGGCGCTGCTCGCGGGCCGCGCGGACCGGGCGGAACCGGCCCGGCCGGCCGTCGCCCCCGTCACGGACCGGCCCGCCCGCATTCCGCTGTCGGCCGCTCAGCGACGGCTCCTGCTCGTCGAGCAGATCACCGGGAGCGGCGTCGCCTACCACTTCCCGCTGGTCTTCCGGCTGCGCGGCGGCCTCGACACGGAGGCCCTGGCCCATGCCCTGCGGGACGTCGCCGGGCGCCACGAGGCGCTGCGGACCGTGTTCCCGGTGCACGAGGGCGAGCCGTACCAGCGGATCCTCCCCGCCGCCGAGGCGGCGCCCGGCTGCGCGGTGCGCGACTGCGCCGAGGAGGAGCTGCCCGCGCTGATCGAGGCGGCCCAGCGCCGCCCCTTCGACCTGACCGCCGAACTCCCCTTGCGCTGCGAGGTGTTCCGGCGGGGCCCGGACGACCACGTGGTGGCCGTCGTGCTGCACCACATCACCACCGACGAGTGGTCCGACCGCCCCTTCCTCGCCGACCTCGGCACCGCCTACGCGGCCCGCCGCGCGGGACGCCCGCCCGCGTGGGCGCCGCTGCCGGTGCAGTACGCCGACTACACCCTCTGGCAGGACGACCTGCTCGCCCGGACCGGGGAGACCCGGCTCGCCCACTGGACGGAGGCCCTGCGCGGCCTCCCCGACGAACTCGCCCTGCCCGCCGACCGGCCGCGTCCGGCCGAGCCGACCGGGCGCGGCGGGAAGGTCCGACTGGAGCTGCCCGCCGCCACGGGCCACGCGCTGCGCGACCTCTCCGCAGCCACCGGGACCAGCATGTTCATGGTGTTCCAGGCGGCCACCGCGGCGCTGCTGCACCGGCTCGGCGCCGGGGACGACATCCCGCTCGGGGCGCCCGTCGCGGGCCGCACCGACGAGGCGCTCGGCGATCTGGTCGGCTTCTTCGTGAACACCCTGGTCCTGCGCCCCGACCTGTCCGGCGAGGAGCTGACGTTCCGGCAGCTGCTGGGCCGGGTGCGGGAGTCGTCCCTGGCGGCGTTCGAACACCAGGACCTGCCCTTCGACCGGGTCGTGGAGGCCCTCAATCCGCCCCGGGTACCCGGTCGCAACCCGCTCTTCCAGGTCATGCTGGGCTACCACCACCGCCCCGACGGAGACCCGGACGTGCTCGGCCTGCGGACCGAATGGTTCGACATGGACACCGGCACGGCCAAGTTCGACCTCCACTTCACCTTCGTCGACGAGGCCCGCCGCGACCGGATCGTGCTGCTCCTGGAGTACGCGTCCGACCTCTTCGACCACGGGACGGCCGAGCGGCTCGCCCACCGCACCGCCCGGCTGCTGGAGCACGCCGCGGCCGGACCGGACCGCCCGGTACGGGACCTGCCGCTGCTGGAGGAGGCCGAACGGGCGCTGGTGCTGGAGGAGTGGAACGCCACCGCGCACCCCGTCCCGGCCACCACGCTGCCCGGCCTCTTCTCCGCCCGGGCGGCGCGCACCCCGCACGCCACGGCACTCGTCTTCGAGGGCGAGACGCTGACGTACGCGGAGCTGGACGCCCGGGTGGAGCGGACCGCGCGGGTGCTGGCCGCGCTGGGCGCGGGCCCCGAGCGGACCGTGGCCGTCGCGCTCCCGCGCTCGCCCGAACTGGTCGTCGCCCTGCTCGCCGTCCACCGGGCCGGGGCCGCCTATCTGCCGCTCGACCCGGACTACCCGCCGGAACGCCTCGCGCTCATGCTCGATGACGCCCGTCCGGTGTACGTGAT
Organism: Streptomyces sp. 3330; assembly: GCF_031456635.1. Lineage (NCBI taxonomy): Bacteria > Bacillati > Actinomycetota > Actinomycetes > Kitasatosporales > Streptomycetaceae > Streptomyces > Streptomyces sp. 3330. The sequence goes on along the minus strand of NZ_JAVDVA010000013.1, from coordinate 82,212 downwards.
CCGCGACGGCCTGCCGGTCGGACCCGAGGCGGACCTGCCCGGGTCGTACGATCCGGCGCACCCCGCCTACGTCCTCTACACCTCCGGCTCCACCGGCCGCCCCAAGGGGGTCGTCGTCCCGCACGAGGGCATCGTCAACCGGCTGCTGTGGATGCAGCACGCCTACGGCCTGACGGCCGCCGACCGGGTCCTGCAGAAGACCCCCTCCGGCTTCGACGTGTCGGTGTGGGAGTTCTTCTGGCCCCTGATCACCGGCGCCGCCCTGGTGCTCGCCCGCCCCGAGGGCCACCGCGACCCGGCCTACCTGGCCCGGCTGATCCGTGAACAGGACGTCACCACCGTCCACTTCGTGCCCTCCATGCTCCAGCTGTTCCTGGAGGAGCCGGCCGCCGCGCGGTGCGTGGGCCTGCGCCGGGTGATGTGCAGCGGCGAGGTCCTGTCCGTCGGCCTGGCCCACCGCTTCCACGAGGTCCTGGACGCCGAGCTGCACAACCTCTACGGGCCGACCGAGGCGTCGGTCGACGTGACGGCCGCGCGGATCGGACCGGACGCGCCGGGCGTGCCGATCGGCCGCCCGGTGTGGAACACCCGCGTGTACGTCCTCGACGCCGCGCTGCGCCCGGTGCCCCCCGGCGTCCCCGGCGAGCTGTACCTCGCGGGTGTCCAGCTCGCCCGCGGCTACCTCGACCGGCCCGCGCTGACCGCCGAGCGGTTCGTCGCCGACCCGTACGGGGCGCCGGGAACCCGCATGTACCGCACGGGCGACCTGGCCCGCTGGACGGCCGACGGGACCGTCGAGTACCTGGGCCGCACCGACGACCAGGTGAAGGTGCGGGGCTTCCGCGTCGAACCCGGCGAGGTCGAGGGAGCCCTGACCCGGCACCCGGCCGTCGCCCGGGCCGTCGTCGTGCTCCGCGACCAGCGGCTGGTGGCCTACGTGGTCCCGGACCGCGGCGCCGGGCCGGTGGACCCGGTCGCGCTGCGCGCCCACACGGCCGCGGTGCTCCCCGCGCACCTGGTGCCCGCGGCCTTCGTCCCGCTCGGCGCGCTGCCCCTCACCCCCCACGGCAAGCTCGACCGGCGGGCCCTGCCCGCGCCCGACTTCACGGCCGCGGGCGCGGCGGGCGCCCCGCCGCGCGGCCCGCGCGCGGAGATCCTCGGCGGACTCTTCGCCGACGTCCTCGGCCTCGACCGGGTCGGCGCCGACGACGACTTCTTCGCCCTCGGCGGACACTCCCTGCTCGCCATGCGACTGGCGAGCCGCGTCCGCACGGTCCTCGGGGCGGATCTCGGCGTCCGTACCGTCTTCGAGGCGCCCACCCCCGCGCTGCTCGCCGAGCGGCTCGACGACCGGGCCGGGGGGCTGCCCGCCCTCGTCCCCGCGGACCGGCCGGAGGAACTCCCGCTGTCCTACGCCCAGCAGCGGCTCTGGCTGCTGCACCGCATCGAGGGGCCGGACGCCACGTACCACATCCCGGCGGCCTGGCGGCTGACCGGCGCCCTCGCCCCGGACGCGCTCGCCGCCGCGCTGCACGACGTCGCGGTACGCCACGAGAGCCTGCGCACGGTCTTCCCCGAGGAGGACGGCCGGCCCCGCCAGGACGTGCTCGACCCGGCCCGCGTCACGGTCCCCGTCGAGCACGCCCGGGTCACGGAGGACGAGCTGCCCGGCCGGCTCGCCGCCGCCGCGGCGCGGGGCTTCGCGCTCGACCGCGAAATCCCGCTGCGCGCCCATGTGTTCGGCCTCGGTCCGGACGAACACGTGCTGCTCCTGGTGCTGCACCACATCGCCGGCGACCAGTGGTCCGACGGCCCTCTGTGGCGTGACCTGGCCACCGCCTACGAGGCCCGCCGCGCGGGACGCCCGCCCGCGTGGGCGCCGCTGCCGGTGCAGTACGCCGACTACGCCCTCTGGCACCGCGCGGCGCTCGGCGACGCCGACGCGCCGGACAGCCGCCTGGCCCGCCGGCTCGCCTACTGGCGGGGCGCGCTCGCCGGCCTGCCCGAGGAACTCGCGCTGCCCGCCGACCGGCCCCGGCCGCCGGAGGGCAGCCACCGCGGCGGCGCCGTCGGATGGACCGTCGACGCCGGACGGACCCGGGCCCTGCGCACGCTGGCCCGCCGCCACGGCGTCAGCATGTTCATGGTCGTCCAGGCCGCCGTCGCCGCGCTGCTGCACCGGCTCGGCGCCGGGGACGACATCCCGCTGGGCGCACCGGTCTCGGGGCGCTCCGACGAACACCTCGAAGACCTCGTCGGCTTCTTCGTGAACACCCTCGTCCTGCGCACCGACCTGTCCGGCGACCCCACCTTCGCCGACCTGCTCGCCCGGGTCCGGGAGACCGACCTCGCCGCCTACGAACACCAGGACCTGCCCTTCGAACGCCTGGTGGAGGCCGTCAACCCGGCCCGCTCACTGGCCCGGCACCCGCTGTTCCAGGTGATGGTCGTGCACCTGGAGAACGCCGGCGCCACCCCCGGCCTGCCCGGCCTGACCGCCCGGCGCGAACCGCTCGGCCAGCAGGCCGCCAAGTTCGACCTCAGCTTCGACTTCGTCGAACAGGGCGACGAGGGGATGCGGTGCTGGATCGAGTACAGCGCCGACCTCTTCGACGAGTCGACCGCCCACCTCCTCGCCGGGCGCCTGGACGCGCTCCTGGAACAGGTGGCCGCCGACCCCGGCCGCCGCGTCGGCGCCCTCGACGTCCTGCGCGACGACGAACGCGCCCTCGTCCTCACCGGCTGGAACGACACCGCCCGGCCCGTTCCCTCCCTCACCCTGCCGGAGCTGTTCCGCGCCCAGGCGTCCCGCACGCCCGAGGCCACCGCCGTCGTCTTCGAGGAGACCGCCCTCACCTACGCGGAACTCGACCTGCGGGTGGAACGCCTCGCCCGCACCCTCGCCGCGCACGGGGCGCGGGCCGAGGCCACCGTGGCCGTCGCCCTGCCGCGCTCCCTCGCCCTCGTGGTGGCCCTGCTCGCGGTCCACCGCGCGGGCGCCGCCCACCTGCCGCTCGACACCGGCCACCCGGCCGAACGGCTCGCCTTCACCCTCGCCGACGCCCGCCCGGTCTGCCTGGTCACCACCGACGGGGTCGCGCTCCCGGACTGCGGGGCGCCCGCCCTCACGGTGGACGCCGACGGCGCCCCCGACCGCCCGGCCCACGCGCCCCTGCCCACCGCCTACGACCCCCGCCACCCCGCCTACGTCCTCTACACCTCCGGCTCCACCGGCCGCCCCAAGGGCGTGACGGTGCCCCACGAGGGCATCGCCAACCGGCTCCTGTGGATGCAGGACGCCTACCGGCTCGACTCCGGCGACCGGGTCCTGCAGAAGACCCCGGCCGGGTTCGACGTGTCGGTGTGGGAGTTCTTCTGGCCCCTGATCACGGGCGCCACGCTGGTCGTCGCCCGCCCCGACGGCCACCGGGACCCCGCCTACCTCGCCGACCTGATCCGGCGGCAGCACATCACCACGGCCCACTTCGTGCCGTCGATGCTGCACGCCTTCCTCGACGAACCGGCCGCGGCGGGATGCGCCGGGCTGCGCCGGGTGATGTGCAGCGGCGAGGCGCTGCCCGTCCCGCTGGCCGCCCGCTTCCACCGGACCCTGCCGGACTGCCGGCTGCACAACCTGTACGGCCCCACGGAGGCGTCCGTCGACGTCACCGCCCACGAGGTGCCCGCCGACCCGGCCGCCGTGCCGATCGGCCGCCCGGTGTGGAACACCCGCACCTACGTCCTGGACGCCGGACTGCGCCCGGTTCCGCCCGGCGTGGCCGGCGAACTGTACCTGGCGGGCGTCCAGTTGGCCCGCGGCTACCTGGGCCGCCCCGGCCTGACCGCGGAGCGGTTCGTCGCCGACCCCCATGCGGACGCGCCCGGCGCCCGGATGTACCGCACCGGCGACCTGGCCCGCTGGACCCGGGACGGCGCGCTGGAGTACCTCGGCCGCGCCGACGACCAGATCAAGCTGCGCGGCTTCCGGATCGAGCCCGGCGAGATCGAGACCGTCCTCGCGGCGCACCCGTCCGTCGGCCACGCCACCGTCGTCCTGCGCGACGCGCACCTGATCGCCTACGTCGTCCCGGCCGGGGACGGCCCGCCCGTGAACGCGACGGCACTGCGCGCCCACGCCGCCGCCGCGCTGCCCGACCACATGGTTCCGGCCGCCGTCGTCCCCCTCGACGCCCTCCCGCTCACCCCCAACGGCAAGCTGGACCGCCGGGCGCTGCCCGCCCCCGACTTCGCCGCCGAGGTCACCGGCACCCGGCCGCGCACGGCACGGGAGGAGACCCTCGGCGCGCTCGTCGCGGACGTCCTCGGCCTCGGACGGGTCGGGGTCGAGGACGACTTCTTCTCCCTCGGCGGCGACAGCATCGTCGCCCTGCGACTGGTCGCCCGGGCCCGCGCGGCCGGACTCGCCCTCAGCCCGCGCGACGTGTTCCGGCACAGGTCCGTCGCCGGACTGGCCGCCGTGGCCGCCGCCACCGGCCCCGCCGGGGACGGACGCCGCGCGGACACGCCCCTGCTCGACCTCACCGACGACGAGCGCGCCGAACTCGCCGCCCTGCCCGCCGGGACCGAGGTCCTGCCCGTCTCCCCGCTCCAGGCCGGCCTGCTCTTCCACGCCGCCCTCGACTCCGGCGAGGAGGGCCCCGACGTGTACACCGTCCAGGTCTCCTACGACCTGGACGGGCCGGTGGACGCCGACCGGCTGCGCGCCGCGGCACAGGCGGTGCTCGACGCGCACGAGAACCTGCGCAGCGGCTTCCGGCACCTGTCCTCCGGGCGGCCCGTCGCCGTCGTCCCGCGCACCGCCGTGCTGCCGTGGCGGCGGCTCGACCTCACCGGCCGGGGCGCCGGCCCGGCGGACGACCCGCGGACGTGGACGCGGCTGCTCGGCCAGGAGCGCCGCCGGTTCGACCCCGAACGCCCGCCGCTGCTCAGGCTGCTGCTGGCCCGGCTCGGCCCGGACCGGCACCGGCTGGTGCTCTCGCACCAGCATCTGCTGCTGGACGGCTGGTCGCTGCCGCTGCTCACCGCCGAGCTGTGGGCGCGCTACGAGGGCCGCGCCCCGGCCGCGCCGCCCCCGTACCGCGACCATCTGCGGCTGCTGGCCGCCCGGGACCCGGCAGCCTCGGCGGCGGCGTGGGCGGAGGCCCTCGGCGGACTCGCCGAACCCACCCGGCTGGCGCCCGCCGACCCCGACCGCGCCGCCGCCGTGCCGCACACCCGCACCGTCGAGCTGGACGCCGTCCGCACGGCGGAGCTGGAGGCGTTCGCCCGGCGCCGGGGCGTCACCCTCAACACCCTCGTGCAGGCCGCCTGGGGCGTCCTGCTCGGCCGGCTCACCGGACGCGAGGACGTGGTGTTCGGCGCGACCGTCGCGGGCCGCTCGCCCGAGCTGGCCGGAGCCGAGTCGATGATCGGCCTCTTCATCAACACCGTGCCCGTCCGGGTGCGGATCCGGCCGCGGGAGAGCACGGCCGACCTGCTGACCCGGCTCCAGGACGAGCAGTCCCGGCTCATCGCCCATCAGCACCTCGGCCTCGCGGACATCCAGCGGGCCGCCGGACTCGGCGAACTCTTCGACACCCTGGTGGTGTTCGAGTCGTACCCGGTGGCCGAGGGGGAGGGACGGGGCGCCGGGCCGCGGGTCACGGTCCGCGACCACGAGGACTCCACCCACTATCCGTTCGCGTGGGCCGTCGAGCCCGCGGAACGGCTGCGGCTGACCGCCGAGTACCGCCCCGAGCTGTTCCCGCCCGCCACCGTACGGCGGATCACCTCGGCCCTGACCGTCCTGCTCACCGGCATGGCGGCGGACCCCGACCGCCCCGTCGGGCGGCTCGACCTGCTCGGTCCCGCCGACCGGGACACCGTCCTGGAGACCTGGAACGCCACCGCGCCGCCCGCGGCGGCGGACGAGGGGCCGGGCACCGTGCCCGCCCTGTTCGCCGCCCAGGCCGCCGCCGCGCCGGACGAGGTCGCCGTCACCGACACCTCGGTGACCTGGACGTTCGCCGAACTCGACGCCCGCTCCGACCGGTTGGCCCGCATCCTGGCCGGACAGGGCGCCGGACCCGAGCGGATCGTGGCCCTCGCCCTGCCCCGCACCGCCGACCACCTCGCCGCGATCCTCGCCGTGATGAAGGCGGGCGCCGCCTACCTGCCCCTCGACCCCGACCTGCCCGGCTCCCGGCTCGCCGGCATGCTCGACGACGCCCGCCCGGTGCTGGTCCTGGCCACCGAGGAGACGGCCCGCGCGCTGCCCGCCACCGGGATCCCGGTGCTGCTCCTCGACGCACCGGCCGACGGCCTGCCGGAGGCGGATCCCACCCCTCCGGCGCCCGGCCACCCCGCCTACGTCATCTACACCTCCGGCTCGACGGGCCGCCCCAAGGGCGTCGTCGTCACCCAGCGCGCGCTCGCCCACCTCTTCCGCAGCCACCGCCACGACCTGCACCAAGTGGCGCGGCGCCGTACCGGACGCCGGCACCTGCGCGTCGGGCACGCCTGGTCCTTCTCCTTCGACGCCTCCTGGCAGCCGCAGCTGTGGCTGCTGGACGGACACGCCCTGCACCTCGCGGACGACGAGACCCGCCGCGACCCCGAACTCCTCACCGCCTTCGTCCGGGACCGGGGCATCGACTTCATCGAGGTCACCCCCTCCCTGCTGGCCCGGATGGCGGACAGCGGGCTGATCACCCCCGAGGGCGACTGCCCGCTCTCCGTGGTCGGCTTCGGCGGCGAGGCCGTGCCCCCGTCGCTGTGGGCACGGCTGGCCGCGCTGCCGGACACCGAGGCGTTCAACCTGTACGGCCCCACCGAGGCCACCGTCGACGCCCTCGTCGGCCGGGTCCGCGACAGCGCGGGACCGGTCGTCGGACGGCCCGTCCATCACCTCCGCGCCTATGTGCTGGACACCGCGCTGCGCCCGGTCCCGCCCGGCGTCACCGGCGAGCTGTATCTGTCGGGACCGGGCCTGGCCCGCGGCTACCTCGGCCGGCCGGACCTGACCGCCGAGCGGTTCGTGGCCGACCCGTTCGGGGCGCCCGGGGAGCGCATGTACCGCACCGGCGACCTGGCCCGCTGGACCGAGGACGGCCTGCTGGAGTTCGCCGGCCGCACCGACGACCAGGTGAAGATCCGCGGCTACCGGGTCGAACCCGCCGAGATCGAGGCGGCGCTGGACACCCACCCGTCCGTCGCGCGGTCGGTCGTCGTGGTCCGCGAACCCCGCCCGGGCGTACGGCAGCTCATCGCGTACGCCGTCGCCCACGGGACCGCCGGGAACCCCCACGGCACGCAGGCCGCGGCGGCCGCGGACGCCGGGGCGCGCATCGCGTCCGGGGAGGTCGCCGTCGAAGCGGCCGCCCTGCGCGCCCACGCCGCCGCCGTGCTGCCCGACTACATGGTCCCGGCCGCCGTGGTCGTCCTGGACCGGCTGCCGCTGCTCTCCAACGGCAAGCTCGACCGGGCCGCCCTGCCCGCCCCGGACTTCGCCGCCGCGGGCGGCGGCCGGGCCCCCGCGAGCGACGCCGAGCGCGCGCTGCGCGATCTGTTCGCGGACGCCCTCGGGCTGCCCCCGGCGGCGGTCGGCACGGACGACGACTTCTTCGCCTTCGGCGGCGACAGCATCGTCGCCCTGCAGCTCGTCGCGCGGGCCAGGGCCGACGGCCTGCGGGTCACCCCCCGCCAGGTCTTCCGGCACCGCACCGTCGCCGCGCTGGCCGCCGTCGCCGTCCCGCTTCGCGCCGGCGAACGGCGCGCCGCCCACGACGACGGCACCGGCACCGTCCCGCTCACCCCGATCATGCACGCGCTCCTCGAACGCGGCGGTCCCGTCGCCGCCTACCACCAGGCGGCCCTGGTCCGCACCCCGGCGGACCTCACCGGGCCCGGGCTGCTGGCCGTCCTCACGGCGCTCGCCGCCCGGCACGACATGCTCCGCGCCCGGCTCGTCCGGGAGCCGGAATGCGCGCTGCGGGTGCCGCCGGCGCGGGACACCGACGTCAGCTCCTGGCTCACCCGGGCCGACGTGCGCGGCGCGGACGAGGCCGGACTGCGCGCCGCCGTCGCCGCCCACGCCGTGACGGCACGGGCCGGACTGGACCCGGAGGGCGGCGCGATGGTGCGGGCGGTCTGGTTCGACGCCGGACCGGGACACCCCGGCCGGCTGCTGATCCTCGTCCACCACCTGGTGATCGACGGCGTCTCCTGGCGGGTCCTGCTGCCCGACCTCGCCACTGCCTGGGCCGCCGTACGCACCGGCCGCCCCGCCGAACCGGCGCCCGTGGAGCTGTCGTTCGCCCGCTGGTCCCGGCTGCTCGGGACCCACGCGGCCGATCCGGCGGCCGAGGACGAGCTGCCGTGGTGGACCTCCGTCCTCGCCGAGGGCGCCGACCTTCCCCTGGCCCGCCCCCTGGACCCCGCCCGGGACACCGTGGCCACCACCCGCCACCTCTCCCTCACCCTGCCCGCCGACGTGACCGGCCCGCTGCTCAGCCGGGTCCCGGCCGCCTTCGGCGCCACCGTCAACGACGTCCTGCTCACCGCGTTCGCCCTCGCGGTCGGCGACTGGCGGGCCCGGATCCCGGGCGGGCGGCGGCCGGGCGGACCCGTCCTCGTCGACCTGGAGGGCCACGGACGCGAGGAGGAACTCGCGGGCGACGCCGACCTGTCCCGTACGGTCGGCTGGTTCACCAGCGTGGTGCCCGTACGGCTCGACCCGGGCGAGGCCGACGTGGCGGACGCCTTCGCGGGCGGCCCCGCGCTGGACGAGGCGCTGGCCAGGGTCCGTGCCCACCTCGCGGCGCTGCCCGCCTCCGGCATCGGACACGGCCTGCTGCGCCACCTCAACCCCCGGACCGGCCCCGCGCTCGCCCGGCTGGGCGCACCGCAGATCGAGTTCAACTACATGGGCCGCTTCGCGTACCCGGAGGCCGTCGACTGGTCCTACGCCCCCGAGGACGACGCGGCCGACCTCGACGCGGACCCGGGGATGCCCGCCTCCCACGCCCTCACCCTCAACGCGCTGACCGAGGACCGCCCCGGGGGGCCGGAACTGAGCGCCCACTGGGCCTACGCGGCCGGGCTCCTCACCGAGGACGCCGTACGGGATCTGGCACGGACCTGGTTCCGGGCGCTGGAGGCGCTGGTACGGCGGGCGTCCGCGTCCCGCACCCGGCCGCTGCCCGACCCCGCGGCGACGGCGACGACGCCCACGGCCACCGCGCCCACGACCACGCCCACGACCGACACGACCAGCACGACCGACACGAGCACGCGTACGACCACCCCTCCGACGACCACCCCTCCGACGATCACCCCTTGACCGCGCCGACCACGGCGACGGACCGGACCGGAAAGACAGGGACCCCGACATGAGCAACCCGTTCGAGAACCCCGACGGCGTCTACTCCGTCCTCGTCAACGACGAGGGCCAGTACAGCCTGTGGCCCGACTTCGTGGACGTCCCGGCCGGCTGGACCGTCGCGCACGGCCCGGCCGGCCGCCAGGAGTGCCTGGACCACATCGAGGCCCACTGGACGGACCTGCGGCCCAGGAGCCTCGTCGACGGTGCCTGAGCCCGGCGGGGCCTGAGCCCGGCGGGGCCTGAGCCCGGCGGGGCATGGCGGAGGGGGCGGCCCGCACGGGCCGCCCCCTCCGCCATGCCGTGGGACCGGTCAGGACGCCGGCTGCTTCACCTCGGTCGCCGTCCTGCCGTCCACCGCCGCGGCGAGCTGCGGCACCAGGCGGTCGAGGACGTAGGGGAGGCTCAGCACGGTCGACAGGGAGACCGCGTTGCCGTAGTCGCCGGTCTCCCGGACGAAGACCTCGCGGCCCTGCTTCACCACGTTCAGGTCGGCGTAGATCTTGTCGCCGTGCAGCTTGGCGACCGCCGTGGTGAGGTCCGGCAGGATCCACACGGCGACGTCCTGGTCGAGCAGGTCGAAGCGCTCCTTGCTGATGTTGGCCCCGAAGGTGTCCCCGATCACCTTGTCGAGATCCTTCGGCAGCGAGAAGCCGAGGCCGGACAGGATCCGCGAGCGGGTGTCCTGGCTGCCGTAGACGAACGTGCCCTCGTACGGGGTGGCCATGACGGCCGTGGCCCCGGCGAACGCCGGATGGGCCTTCCTGGCCGCCGCGAACTCGTCCTCGACGTCCGACACGAGCGCCTTGGCCTCGGCCTCCTTGCCCAGTGCCTTGCCGATCTCCTCGGTCTGCTGCTGCCACGGCACGCCGTAGTCGTTGTACGCCTTCGGCTGGGCGAGCACCGGCGCGAACTTCGACAGGCTCTCGTACTGGGCCTCGGTCAGTCCCGAGTACAGGGCGAGGATGAGATCGGGCTTCAGCGCGGCGATCTTCTCCACCTGCGGGCCGGTTCCGGTGTCGGTGAGGACGGCCGGCGCCGCCGCGCCGCCCAGCTTGTCCTGGGCCCAGGGGCCGACGGCGCCCCGGTAGCCGCCGAGCCACTCGGTCGTGCCGACCGGCACCTTGCCCAGCGCGAGGACGGCGTCCTGGTCGGTGAGACCGACCGTGACGATCCGCTGCGGCTCGGAGCCGATCGTCGTCCTGCCGTACTTGTGGTCGAGGGTCACCGGGAAGGCGCCGGCGGCGGACGATGGGTCCGGCCCCTTCGCGCCGGAGGACGAGGAACCGGAGTCGGAACCGCCGCAGCCGACCGCCGCGACGGCGAGCAGGACTACGGAGGCGAGCAGGCCGGACAGCCGTGAGGCTCTGGTTGCGCGGGGCATCGGTGATCCTTCTGTTCGTCGCGGTGCGTTCGGCGGGGAGTGGCCGGTTCCGGGGCGGGGGAAGGCGGGCGGGGGTTCTCGTCAGGGGCTGTGAAGGGGGCAGGGAGCGTCAGGGGCGTCGAGGGTGTCAGGGGCGGAGGAGCGGCTGCCGGACCAGGCGTGCCACAGGGCGGCGTACGCGCCGTCGGCGGTGAGCAGTTCGTCGTGCGTGCCGTTCTCCACGACCCGGCCGTCACCGAGGACGACCACCCGGTCGGCGGTGGCGGCCTGGCTGAGCCGGTGCGCCACGACCAGCGCCGTGCGGCCCCGCAGGGCCTGTTCGGCGGCCTCGTCGAGCCGGCGGGCGCCCGAGCTGCCCGCCTCGGCGGTCGCCTCGTCGAGGACCACGACCGGCGGATCGGCCAGCAGCAGGCGCGCCAGGGCGAGTTGCTGGGCGCGGTCGGCGGTGAGGCGGTGCCCGCCGTCGCCGACGACGGTCTCCAGGCCCTCCGGCAGCGCCTCGGCCCAGCCGAGGGCGCCCACGGTGGCCAGCGCTTCCCGCAGCTCCTCGTCGTCCGCCCGGGGACGGGCCAGCCGCAGGTCGTCGGCGAGCGACCCGGCGAAGACGTGCACCTCCTGCGTGACGAGGCCCACCAGGCGGCCGGACGCGTCCGGCGCGACGCCGCCGACGTCGATCCGGCCGCTCTCCGGCCGGTGCAGTCCCGCCACCAGTTTCGCGAGCGTCGTCTTGCCCGCCCCGGTCGTGCCGACCAGCGCGACCCGTTCCTCGGGCCGGATCTCCAGATCGACGCCGTGCAGCACCGGACGGCCGGGCACGTACGCGTGGGAGACGCCGGTCAGCGTCACGGACGGGGCGCCGGCCGTGGTCGCACGGTCCTGCGCGCGCTCGGCGGCCGCGGGTGCCGGTTCGTCCACCACGCCGACCAGCCGGGCCAGTCCCGCCGTCGCCGACTGGGCGTCGTCGAGCAGCACGAGCGCCGTGTTCACCGGTCCGAAGAGACTGTGGAAGTACAGCGCGGCGGCCGTGGCGGTGCCGACCGAGGCGGAGCCGGACCGCACCAGCAGGAACCCGGTGACCAGGACGGCGCTGAGGCCCGCGTACTCGGCGATGTGCAGACGGCTGTAGAAGCGCAGCACCAGCTGGACCCCGCGCATCGTCAGTTCCACCGACGCCCGCGAGCGGTCGGTGACCCGCCGGGTGTGTCCTGCCTGGAGCCGGTACGCCCGCACGGTCCGCGCCCCGCCGATGGTGTCCAGCAGCTGCTGCTGCTGGGCCCCGGTGGCGACGCGTTCCCTGGCGTACAGGGGCACGGCGTTGCGCACGTACCAGCGCGCGGTGTGCGCCTGGACGGGCAGCGCGACGAGCGCGGCCGCCAGGAACCGCCAGTCCAGCAGGGCGAGGGCGCCCAGGGTCAGCACGATCGACAGCGCGGAGCGCGCCAGCTCGGGCAGGGCGCCGCGCACCGCGTCGGCGACCCGGGACACGTCCCGGGTGACCCGGGCGTTGAGGTCGCCGGAGCCCGCCTTCTCCAGCCGCTCCAGCGGCAGGGAGAGCGCCCGCTCCACGAACAGCTCGCGCAGCCGGGCGAGCACGGTCTCGCCGAGCCGGGACACCAGCGACATGCCCAGCGCGGTCGTGACGCCCTGCACCACGGCGACCCCGGCCAGCGCGACGACGGGCAGGGTGAGGGCGTCGGGGGAGCGCCGCTCGGTGACGATGTCGACGAGGTGGCCGAGCAGGGGCTGGGTGAGCAGTCCGACGGAGGTGGCGAGCACCATCAGTCCGAACCCGGCCCAGGCCAGCCCCCGGTGCGGCCGCAACAACTCCCGCACCGCGGCCCGGGTACGGGCGGGAGACGCCGTCGGCAGCAACGCCCGATCGGCTTCCGCCTGTCCGGCCCGCGTCCGCGCGCCCGCCGTCCGTCCGGCTCGCACGCGCGCCGCTTCCGCTCGTCCGGCCGCCGCCTGTCCGCCCGCCGTCCGTCCGGCTTGCGTGGGCGGGGCCTCCGTCGGTCCGGTTCCCGCGTGCCCGGCTTCCGTCTGCGCGGCTGGTGTCCGCTGGGGTTCCGTGGTCACGCCAGCACCGCCGTCCGGTAGGTCGCGTCGGTCCGAACGAGTTCGGCGTGTGTGCCCTCGGCGCCGACCCGGCCGTCGTCGAGGAGGACCACCCGGTCGGCGACGGCGAGCAGGGCGGGGCTGTTGGTCACCACGACCGTGGTGCGGCCGTGCCGGATCTCGCGCAGCCCCTCGGCGATACGGGCCTCGGTCACCGCGTCCACGGCCGTCGTCGGATCGTGCACGACCAGGACGGGCGGCTCGGCGCGCAGGGCGCGCGCCAGCAGGACGCGCTGGCGCTGACCGCCCGACAGGGACCGGCCGCCCTCGCCGACACCGGTCGCGGCGCCGTGCGGCAGGGAGCGGGCCACCTCGTCGGCGTGGGCGGCGGCCATGGCGCGCCGTGTCCGGGGATCCGCCGCCCCGTCCGGCCCGTCCACCCCCTCAGGCCCGGCTGTCCCGTCCGACGCGTCCGACCCCTCCGAAGAGTCTGCCCCGTCCGGCGCGTCGGCCCCGTCCGGCGCGTCCGCCGCGCCGATCTCCGCAGGGCCGCTCCACGAACCCGGCTCCGACTCCGGTTCCGGCGTCACGTTCGCGGCCAGCGAGCCGTCGAACAGCACGGCGTCGTGGGCGGCCACCAGCACCGCCGCCCGCAACCCCGCCGGGTCGAGCCGGGTCAGCGGCACGCCGTCGAGCTCCACCGAACCCGACTCCGGATCGCTCTCGCGGCCCAGGCAGCGCAACAGGGCCTCGGCGGAGGCCGGATCCGTCACGGCGATCCCGGTCAGCCGCCCGGCCGGTACGTCGAGGTCGACGCCGTCCGGCCCGCCGAGCCGCACCCCGCGCAGCCGCAGTTCCCCGCGCACCGGGTCCGGCACCGGGGCCTCCCCGCCCACCACGGCGGGCGGCGCGGCGAGGACCGCGGCGACCCGGGCGGCCGAGGCCCGGCCCTGCGCCAGTTCGGCGTTCACCCAGGCGAACGTCTCCAGCGGCCCCAGCAGGAACAAAGCGAGACCCACCGCGGACACCAACTGCCCCAGCGTCAGCGAGCCGTCGAGCGCGAGTCGCCCGCCGACCAGCGCTATCAGCGCGATGAACCCCCCGGTCAGGGCGAGGACGAGCCCGGTCTGCCAGGACTCGGCGCGTGCCGCGCGCAGGGTGGCCGCGAGCGAGGCGCGGCTGGTCCGGCGGTACCGCTCGACGGCCGCCTGCTGGGCGCCGAGCCCCTTCAGCACCCGGAGTCCCGCCACCAGGTCGGCGGCCACTCCCGAGGCGTGGGCGGCCCGGTCCTGCTCGGCCTCGCTGCGGCGCTCCAGCGGCTTGCTCAGCAGGTGCCCCAGCCACAGCAGCACCGGCGTGCCCAGCAGCACGATCAGCCCGAGCGGCACGGACGTCAGCAGCAGCCACACGGCGCTGACGGTGACGCCCGCGACGGCCCAGATGCCGCTCATCAGCGCCATGTTGACCGCGCCGACGCGCTTGGCGTCCTCGGTGGCGACATTGGCCAGGTCGCCGGGCAGCCGTCCCGCCTCGGCGCCGCCGCGGGCGTCGAGCACCCGGCGCACGATCGCCAGGCGAAGGGTGTGCGCGGCCTCTTCGGCGCCCCGCTCACCGGCCCGCGCGCCCAGCCGGAAACTCCACGACAGCGTCACGTACAGCACGGCCAGGACGGCCAGCCAGAGGACGAGCCGCCCGGCGTCCTGCCCGGCCACGGCCTGGTCGATGACGACACCGATGAGCACCGGCACCAGGGCTTCCCCCAGCTGGTGCACACACCCGAGCGCCGCGCCGAGGCCGACGCGCCGCGCCTGCCCCCTGACCGAGCGCGTCAGGACGTCCCGCCCCGACCGTTCCCCTGAACCCACCGGCCACCCTCCGGACGCAAGTCAACTTAGGCAAGGCTACTCTAAGTGAATGCGGGCGAGTCAATGCCCCGGCGGCCCGCGGGACCGCGCGGAACGCTCCCGGCCCGACACCGGCCCGGCCCCGCCGGGGCCGGTGTGCTTCAGTGGGCGCCGTGACCGTCCCCGGCCGCGCCGCTCGGGCCGGCCCGCTCTCCGGAAGGGAACGGACGTCCGTGCACGTGCTGATCCTGGGCGGGACCGCCGAGGCCCGTCGGCTCGCCGAACTCCTGGCGGCCGGCGCCGTGCCCGGACTGCGCGCGACGACCTCCCTGGCCGGGCGGGTGACCGCGCCCCGGCTGCCGCCCGGTGACGTCCGTGTGGGCGGTTTCGGCGGGGCCGAGGGGCTCGCCGCGTGGCTGGCCGAGCAGGAGGCCGACGCCCTCGTCGACGCCACCCACCCCTTCGCCGGGACCGTCAGCCGCAACGCGGCGAAGGCCGCGGCCGACGCCGGTGTCCCGCTGCTCGCGCTGCGCCGCCCGGGCTGGGTCCCGGTGGCGGGTGACGTCTGGCACGAGGCCGGATCCCTCGCGGAGGCCGCCGAGCTGCTGCCCGCGCTCGGCCGGCGGGTGTTCCTCACCACCGGGCGCATGGGCCTGGCCGCCTTCGCGGCCCTGGACGACCTGTGGTTCCTCGTGCGGTCCGTCGACCCGCCCGAGCCGCCGGTCCCGTCCCGCGGGGAAGTGCTGCTCGACCGCGGGCCCTTCACCCTCGACGGGGAGCGCGAACTGCTGCGCCGTCACCGCATCGACGTCGTCGTGACCAAGGACAGCGGGGGAGCGGCGACCGCCCCGAAGCTTGCCGCCGCCCGGGCGGCGGGACTGCCCGTGGTCGTGGTGCGCAGACCGCCGGTCCCCGCAGGGGTCCGGGTCGCGGCCACGCCGGAGCAGGCCCTGGAATGGCTCGCGCGAGCCGGGCGGGGCGGGCGGTAGCGGGCCGCCGGGGCCGACGCCGTGTCAGAGGGCCGGCCCGGCGCCCGGGCGGGGCGTCGGACTGACCCCGTCGAGGATCGCGCGCCGCCCGCGGCACGGGTGACCCGGTCGGCGCGCAGCCCCCGGACTCCGGTCGCCCCGTCACCGGTCGCCCCGTCACGGGTCGTGCCGTCATCGCTCGTCACGGCGGCTCCGGGCCTCTCACCGGCTGTCGTGCCTGGTTACTATGCTTCTTCAGGCCAGAGGGAGAGAGCCATGCTGACCGAGGTCACGGCGACCCGCTACCTCGCGCCGCTGCGGGCGGGCGGCTCCGTTCCCGCCGTCGTCGAGGCCGACGACCTGGGCACCTACGTCGTGAAGTTCACGGGCTCCGCGCAGGGCCGCAAGGCGCTCGTCGCCGAGGTGATCGTGGGCGAACTGGCCCGGGCGCTCGGGCTGCGCTTCCCCGAGCTGGTCCTGGTCCACTTCGACCCGGCGGTCGCGGACGCGGAACCGCACCAGGAGGTGCGGGACCTGCACACCGCGAGCGCGGGGCTCAACCTGGGGATGGACTTCCTGCCGGGGGCGGAGGACTTCACGCCGGAGGTCGCCGAGGTCTTCCCGGTGGAGCCGCTGGAGGCCGGCAGGATCGTCTGGCTGGACGCCCTGACCGTGAACGTCGACCGGACGGTCCACAGCTCCAACCTGATGGTCTGGCCGACGTTCGGCACCGTCCCGCCCCGGCTGTGGCTCATCGACCACGGCGCCGCCCTCGTCTTCCACCACCGCTGGGACGGCGCCGCCCCCGAGCGGCGCTACGACTTCCGCCACCACGCCCTCGGCCGCTGCGCCCCGGACACCCGGGCGGCCGACGCCGAACTGGCGCCCAGGGTGACCGAGGAGCTGCTGCGCCGCATCGTGGCGGAGGTGCCGGACGCCTGGCTGGCCGGCGAGGCGGGGTTCGCCGCCCCGGACGCGGTACGGGAGGCGTACGTGCGCTACCTCCACGCGCGCGTGCGGGCCTCGGCGGCGTGGCTGCCCACCGACTTCCCCGCCCCGGAGGAGCTCGCCGCCGACGAGGCCCGGCGCGCGGCGAGGACACGGCAAGGACGGCCCGACTGGCTCAAGCGGGTCCCCGACCTGCACGGCAAGCCGGCCGCGGAACAGGATTGGTCGGTGCACCTCGGATGAGCGGAACGAGTGACGCGGGCGGGCGGGTGGAGATCGAGTACTGCACCCAGTGCCGTTGGCTGCCGCGCGCGGCCTGGCTGGCGCAGGAGCTGCTCACGACCTTCGAGGGCGAGCTGACGGAGCTCGCCCTGAAGCCCGGCAAGGGCGGGATCTTCGTCGTCCGGGTGAACGACGAGGTGGTCTGGGACCGCCGCGAACAGGGCTTCCCGGAGCCGACCGCGGTGAAGAAGCTCGTACGCGACCGAGTGGCCCCGGGAAAGTCCCTGGGCCACTCGGACGGATGAGACGGACGAGACAGGGGCGCCTCCGGCCGGGGCCGGTGCTCAGCCCCGGAGCTGCTCGTACGCCGGCAGGGTGAGGAAGTCCGCGTAGTCGTCGTCGAGGGCGACCGTCAGCAGCAGGTCGTGCGCCTGCTGCCAGTGGCCGGCCGCGAAGGCCTCCTCGCCGATCTCCGCGCGGATCGCGGCCAGTTCCGCGGCGGCGACCTCACGGGCCAGCTCGGGCGTGGCCTTCACCGTGGTCCCGTCCCGCTCGAACTCCACCCCCGCGTTGATCCACTGCCAGATCTGCGAGCGGGAGATCTCGGCGGTGGCCGCGTCCTCCATCAGGTTGAAGATGGCGACCGCGCCCAGGCCGCGCAGCCAGGCCTCGATGTAACGGATGCCGACCTGCACGGCGTTGACCAGGCCCGGGTAGGTCGGCCTGGCCTCCAGCGAGTCGATGGCGATCAGGTCCGCGGCCTTGACGTCGACGTCCTCGCGGAGCCGGTCCTTCTGGTTCGGCCGGTCGCCGAGCACGGCGTCGAAGGAGGCCATGGCGATCGGCACCAGGTCCGGGTGGGCCACCCACGATCCGTCGAAACCGTCCTGCGCCTCGCGGTCCTTGTCCGCCTTGACCTTCTCGAAGGCGACCTTGTTGACCTCCTCGTCGCGGCGGGACGGGATGAAGGCCGCCATGCCGCCGATGGCGTGCGCGCCGCGCTTGTGGCAGGTGCGGACGAGGAGTTCGGTGTACGCGCGCATGAACGGGGCCGTCATCGTGACCGCGTTGCGGTCCGGGAGGACGAACTTGGCGCCGCCGTCACGGAAGTTCTTGACGATGGAGAACAGGTAGTCCCAGCGGCCGGCGTTCAGCCCGGAGGCGTGGTCGCGGAGTTCGTACAGGATCTCCTCCATCTCGTACGCGGCCGTGATCGTCTCGATGAGCACGGTGGCGCGGACGGTGCCCTGCGGGATGCCGAGGCGGTCCTGCGCGAAGACGAAGACCTCGTTCCAGAGACGGGCCTCCAGGTGCGACTCCGTCTTCGGGAGGTAGAAGTACGGGCCCTTGCCGAGGTCGAGCAGGCGCTGGGCGTTGTGGAAGAAGTACAGGCCGAAGTCGACCAGGGCGCCGGGGACCTGACCGCCGTCCGGGTCCACCAGGTGGCGTTCGTTCAGATGCCAGCCGCGCGGGCGCATCACGACCGTGGCGAGCTCGCTCTCTTCCTTCAGGGCGTACGACTTGCCCGACACCGGGTCCGTGAAGTCGATGTTCCGGGTGTAGGCGTCGGCCAGGTTGATCTGCCCGAGGACGACGTTCTCCCAGGTCGGCGCGGAGGCGTCCTCGAAGTCCGCGAGCCAGACCCGGGCGCCCGAGTTGAGGGCGTTGATGGTCATCTTGCGGTCGGTCGGACCGGTGATCTCGACCCGGCGGTCGTCCAGGGCCGCGGGGGAGGGGGCCACCCGCCAGGAGTCGTCCGCGCGGATCGCCGCGGTCTCCGGGAGGAAGTCGAGGGTGGAGGTGCGGGCGATCTCGGCGCGGCGGCGCGCGCGCCGGGCGAGGAGCTCGTCCCGGCGCGGTGTGAACCGCCGGTGCAGTTCGGCCACGAAGGCGAGCGCCGCCTCGGTGAGGACCTCCTCCTGCCGCGGCAGGGGCTCGGCGTCGACGATGGCCAGCGGGGACGGCGCTGGTGCGGACATGAGCGGTCACTTCCTTCAGCGGTGGCACCGGGTGCCAGTCGAACCGGGTACGGGCGGGCGGGGCCCCGGAAGGGCCGAGTCCTTCTGATCAGTGGATACTAGTTTCCTCATCGTGGAACTTCAATGATTTGTTGATGTCGAGACTCTCCGCGTCGAGGCAAGGTGGCGCTCGGTGCCAGGTCCCTCACTCGAGGTGGGCGAGGTCCTGCGGGGTGTCGATGTCGTAGGGCTGGGCCACGTCCCCGCACTCGACGAGCGTGATCGCCTCCTCGTGCTGTCTCAGATAGGCGCGTGCCCCCCGGTCGCCGGTGGCAGTCGCCGCGATGCCCGCCCAGTGGGCGGCGCCGAACAGGACGGGATGGCCCCGCACGCCGTCGTAGGCGGCGCAGACGAGCGAGGACTCGTCCTCGTACGCGCCCAGCACCCGGCCCACGGCGCGCGGCCCGATGCCGGGCTGGTCGACGAGGAGCACCAGCGCGGCGCGCGCCCCCGTTCCGGCGAGCGAGTCGAGCCCGGCCCGCAGTGACGTGCCCATGCCCTCCTGCCACGCCGGGTTCGGCACGATCACGCTCCCCTCCAGCCGGGCCCGCTCCCGTACGGTCCCGGCGGCGGCCCCGAGCACCACGTGCACCCGCGCGCAGCCCGCCGTGCGCAGTACCCCCACCGCGTGTTCGACGAGCGGCCGTCCCCGGTGTTCGAGCAGCGCCTTGGGGCGGCCGCCGAGCCGCCGCCCGCCGCCCGCCGCGAGGAGCAGGCCGGTCACCTGGTCCGCGGCCCGGTCTTCCTTGTGCGTCATGCGTCCTGCATACCTGACGTGGCGTCGGTCGTGCGGTCGCGCGGGGCTGAATTTCGGTCCGCGCAGTGGCGCCCGCCGCGTCGGGTGGCGTTTACTGACCCGCGCGTCCTCCGGTGCCCGGCCGGTACCGCGGGGCTGCGGGGCGGGTGAGCGCGCACGCGCGCTCAGCGGAGCGCGCGCGGGGGGAGAGCTGTGGTGCGGAGCTTGAGGCAGAGGGCAGTGACCGGCAGCTACGAGGATCCGAGGGTGACGGGACTGCGGACCGCGGTGTCCCGGCTGCGTCGCGAACTCGCCACGTATCCGGCCGAGTTCCCGGACCGGGCGATCGCCGAGGACGAACTCGCCGCGCTCGCCGCGATGGTGACCCACGGGACCCCCGAAGCCCCCCGGTTACGCCGGTCCTTGCTGCTGATCGCGGGCTCGATCGGTTCGGTGAGCGCGCTGGCCCGGAGCCTGTCGGAGGTGCGCCGGGCCGTGGAACTGTTCGGGGAGACGCCGCGCCGCTGAACTCCGGCAGGCCCGGCAGGCCGGTGCGCGACGCCGCGCCGGGGCCGGCCGGACGCGCGGGGGCCGTCCGGACGGGGGGCGGCGAGGGCCCGCGCTAGACCGCCGGTCCGGAGCTCGTCAGGGCCTGTGACAGTTCCACCGCGACCTGGCGCAGCACCGGCACGATCCGCTCCGTGGCCGCCTCCGTGACCCGGCCCGCCGGACCGGAGATGGAGATGGCCGCGGGGGTGGGCGAGTCCGGCACCGGCACCGCCAGGCAGCGCACGCCGATCTCCTGCTCGTTGTCGTCGACCGCGTAACCGGCCTGCCGCACGTCCGCGAGGGCCGCGAGGAAACCGTCCGGGGTGACGATCGTCTTGTCCGTGGCGGCGGGCATGCCGGTGCGGGCGAGCAGCGCGCGCACCTCGTCGTCCGGGAAGCCCGCGAGCAGCGCCTTGCCGACCCCGGTGGAATGCGGCAGGACGCGGCGGCCCACCTCGGTGAACATCCGCATCGAGTGCTTGGACGGCACCTGCGCCACGTACACGATCTCGTCCCCGTCGAGCAGGGCCATGTTGGCCGTCTCGCCGGTCTCCTCCACCAGGCGGGCCAGATACGGGCGGGCCCAGGTGCCCAGCAGCCGGGCGGCGGACTCGCCGAGCCGGATCAGCCGGGGGCCCAGCGCGTAGCGGCGGTTGGGCTGCTGGCGGACGTAACCGCAGGCCACCAGGGTGCGCATCAGGCGGTGGATGGTGGGCAGGGGCAGTCCGCTGCTCGCGGACAGCTCGCTCAGGCCGACCTCGCCGCCCGCGTCCGCCATCCGCTCGAGGAGATCGAAGGCGCGCTCGAGGGACTGGACCCCGCCGCCGGCGGGCCGGGCGGAGTCGGTGGTGCTGGCGCTGGACGTCGGCACGGCGCGTTCCTTTCGAAACTGGCGGAAGGGCTGAAGCCTACCCGGCGGTCGGTTGACTCCTCGCTTGCGCGTGTTGAGATTCTGCTGGTCGGAATAGTAATTCCACTATATGAAAACGTCCAGAGCGCCGAGGGTGGGTGCACTCTGGGGGAGTGGGCCCTTGACGGCGTGCGGGCGGGAGGGAAGACTCCTTCAACAGAACGTTGAATTCCGTTACGTGGAAGTTTCTGCGACGTAACCGGAGGAGAACGGAAGAGAGGGGTCCCGGGTGGCCGACGCCGAACTGGTCCTGCGCTCGACGCGCGTCATCACTCCCGAGGGGGCACGGCCCGCCGCGGTCGCGGTCGCCGACGGCACGATCACCGCCGTCCTGCCGTACGACGCGCCCGTCCCCGCGGGAGCCCGGCTGGAGGACTTCGGCGACGACGTCCTGCTGCCCGGTCTGGTCGACACTCACGTGCACGTCAACGACCCCGGCCGCACCCAGTGGGAGGGCTTCTGGACCGCCACCCGCGCGGCGGCGGCCGGCGGCATCACCACCCTCGTCGACATGCCCCTGAACTCCCTCCCGCCGACCACCACGGTCGACCACCTCCGGGTCAAGCGGGAGGTCGCCGCCGACAAGGCGCACATCGACGTCGGCTTCTGGGGCGGCGCCCTGCCCGACAACGTCAAGGACCTGCGCCCGCTGCACGAGTCCGGCGTCTTCGGCTTCAAGGCGTTCCTCTCCCCGTCGGGCGTGGACGAGTTCCCGCACCTCGACCAGGACCGGCTCGCCCGCTCCCTCGCCGAGATCGCCGGGTTCGACGGCCTGCTGATCGTGCACGCCGAGGACCCGCACCACCTCGACGCCGCCCCGCAGCGCGGCGGTCCCCGGTACGCCGACTTCCTGGCCAGCCGTCCCCGCGACGCCGAGGACACCGCCGTCGCGCACCTCGTCGCACAGGCGAAGCGCCTCCACGCGCGGGTGCACGTGCTGCACCTGTCCTCCGGCGACGCGCTGCCGCTGATCGCCGCCGCCAAGGCGGAGGGCGTCCGCGTGACGGCCGAGACCTGCCCGCACTACCTGACCCTGACCGCCGAGGAAGTCCCCGACGGGGCCAGCGAGTTCAAGTGCTGCCCGCCCATCCGCGAGTCCGCCAACCAGGACCTGCTCTGGCAGGCCCTGGCGGACGGCACGATCGACTGCGTGGTCACCGACCACTCCCCGTCCACGGCCGACCTCAAGACCGACGACTTCGCGACGGCCTGGGGCGGCATCTCGGGCCTCCAGCTGAGTCTGGCGGCGGTGTGGACGCAGGCCCGGCGGCGCGGTCACGGCCTGGAGGACGTCGTCCGGTGGATGTCCGCCGGTCCGGCAGCCCTGGTCGGTCTCTCCCGCAAGGGCGCGATCGAGGCGGGCCGCGACGCCGACTTCGCCGTCCTCGCCCCCGACGAGACCTTCACCGTCGACCCGGCCGCGCTCCAGCACCGCAACCGCGTCACGGCGTACGCCGGGAAGACCCTGCACGGCGTCGTGAAGTCCACCTGGCTGCGCGGCGAACGCATCGTCTCGGACGGCGAGTTCACCGAGCCGAAGGGCCGGCTCCTCACCCGTACCCCCTGAGCCGAAGGGACGCGCGAGCCGCGTTCGCACTCCCCGGCACCCGCACCCGCACCGGCCGACTCCCGAAAGGCAGACCTGATCACCGTGACGGCGATAGAGAGCTTCACCGGCGACGCGAACCCCTACGGCGGCGGCGACCCGTACGCGGACTACCGCACCGCCGACTTCCCCTTCACCCGGTACGCCGACCTCGCCGACCGGCGGCTCGGAGCCGGGGTCGTCGCCGCCAACGACGAGTTCTTCGCCCAGCGCGAGAACCTGCTGGTGCCCGGACCCGCCGAGTTCGACCCGGAGCACTTCGGGCACAAGGGCAAGGTCATGGACGGCTGGGAGACCCGCCGCCGGCGCGGCGCCTCCGCCGACCACCCCTGGCCGACCGACGAGGACCACGACTGGGCGCTCGTCCGCCTCGGCGCGCCCGGGGTGATCCGGGGCATCGTGGTCGACACGGCGCACTTCCGCGGCAACTATCCGCAGGCGGTGTCGGTCGAGGGCGCCTCGGTGCCCGGCTCGCCGTCCGCCGCGGAACTCCTCGGCGACCATGTGAAGTGGACGACGCTGGTCCCGCGGACACCGGTCGGCGGCCACGCCGCGAACGGTTTCGCCGTGTCGGTGGAGCAGCGCTTCACCCACCTGCGGGTCAACCAGCACCCCGACGGCGGCATCGCCCGCCTGCGTGTGCACGGGGAGGTCGTGCCCGACCCCGAGTGGCTGGCGGTGCTCGGGACCTTCGACGTCGTCGCCCTGGAGAACGGCGGCCGGGCCGAGGACGCCTCCGACCTCTTCTACTCACCCGCGAGCAACACCATCCAGCCGGGCCGCTCCCGCAAGATGGACGACGGCTGGGAGACCCGCCGCCGCCGTGACCGGGGCAACGACTGGATCCGCTACCGTCTGGCGGCCCAGGCGGAGATCCGCGCGCTGGAGATCGACACGGCCTATCTCAAGGGCAACAGCGCCGGCTGGGCCTCGGTGTCGGTCAAGGACGGCGAGAGCGGCGCGTGGACGGAGATCCTCCCGCGCACCCGTCTCCAGCCCGACACCAACCACCGCTTCGTGCTCCCGGCCCCCGCGGTCGGCACGCACGCGCGCGTGGACATCTATCCCGACGGCGGCATCTCCCGCCTGCGCCTGTTCGGCTCCCTCACCGGAGCGGGCACGGCGGCGCTGACGGCCCGCCACCAGGAACTCGGCGGCTGACGGGCGCGCGGCGGCCGCCACCGCCGTGCACACCCGCGACGCGAGAGGGGTGTGTGCGGCGGCGGCGACGGGACGCGACGGCGGTCCCGCGCTTCCGCGGCACCCGGCCCGGTCCCGCCCGGGGCCGGGCCGCCGTCCGGGGGTCTACGCCGCGTGTCCGCCGTCCACGGCGAACTCGGCGCCCGTCACGTAGGCGGCGCCCGCCAGGTGCGCGACCGTCGCGGCCACCTCCTGCGCGGTGCCGAAGCGGCCCAGCGCGGTCATCGTCGCCTGGCCCGCCGCGTACGGGCCGTCCGCCGGGTTCATGTCCGTGTCGATCGGGCCGGGGTGCACCAGGTTCGCGGTGATCCCGCGCGGGCCCAGCTCGCGGGCGAGGGCCTTGGTCAGGCCGACCAGGGCCGACTTGCTCATCGCGTACAGGGTCCCGCCGGGGCCGGGCACCCGCTGGGTCATGCAGGTGCCGATCGTGATGATCCGTCCGCCGTCCGTCATCCGTCCGGCGGCCGCCTGCGAGGCCAGGAACACCCCGCGCACGTTCACGGCGAGCACCCGGTCGACCTCGCGGAGGCCGAGCTCCGCCAGCGGCCCGAGCACACCGACCGCCGCGTTGTTCACCAGCACGTCCAGGCCGCCCAGCGCCCGGACCGCGCGGTCCACCGCGCCCGCGGCCTCCCCGGCGTCCGCCGAGTCCGCGCGCAGCGCCACCGCCCGTCGTCCCAGGGCCTCGACGGCCGCCACGACGTCCTCGGCCGCCCGCTCGCCGTTCACATAGGTCACCGCCACGTCCGCGCCCTCCCGGGCGAGTCGCAGCGCGGTGGCCGCTCCGATGCCCCGGCTGCCGCCGGTCACGAGGGCCACCTTGCCGGTCAGGGTCCTGTCGGTCGTTGTCGTCGTCATGACTCCATCCCACCGCCCGGCGCCCGCGCGCGCTGGCGGCGAACGGACGTCGAGATCGCCGGTGCGGCCGGACGCCGGGAGGCGCGCGGAGCGCAGGGGCGCCCGCGGACCGGAACTCTTTCCTCCGCCTTCCGCGTTCTCCCTGTGTGACCCTTCAGCGAGAAATCGTCGGCAACGCCATGCAGATGGCGGTCGTCACCCTGTCCCCCGGCCGGACCGTGTACTGCGAGGCCGGGAGGTTCCTGTTCAAGACGGTCGGCGTGACCATGGAGACCCGCCTGGGCGGCCCCTCCGGCGGCAGCGGCGGGCCGACGCAGGGCGGCCTGTCCGGCGGCGGCACGGGCGGCATGCTGCGCCAGGCCATGGGCACGGCCATGCAGGTCGGCCGGCGCGCCCTCGCGGGCGAGTCGGCGGCGTTCCAGTACTTCACCGCCCAGGGCGGTGAGGGGACGGTCGGCTTCGCGGGCGTGCTCCCCGGCGAGATGCGCGCCCTGGAACTGGACGGCACGCGCGCGTGGTTCGCCGAGTAGGACGCCTTCGTGGCCGCGGAGTCCACCGTCGGGTTCGGCATCGCGTTCCAGGGCGGCCGCACCGGCATGAAGGGCGGCGAGGGCTTCGTCCTGGAGAAGTTCACCGGACGCGGCACGGTGATCATCGCGGGGGCCGGCAACTTCATCGACCTCGACCCGGCCGACTTCGGGGGCCGTATCGAGGTCGACACGGGCTGCGTGGTCGCCTTCGATGAGGGCATCCGCTACGGCGTCCGGCGGGTCGGCGGTCTCGACCGGCAGGGCGTCATGAACGCGGTGTTCGGCGGCGAGGGACTGTCCCTGGCCACCCTGGAGGGCAGCGGCCGCGTCATCCTGCAGTCCCTCACCATCGAGAGCCTCGCCAACGCCCTGCGCAAGGCCCAGGGCGGTGACAAACAGGGCCCGACCGGCGGCCTGTTCTCGACGGACGCGGGCTGAGCCGGCGGGCCGCGGACGCGGCACCGCGCGGACGTACGGCCTCCGAGCCCGTCCGCGCCGTGGCCCGTCCGCGCCGCCCGGCACCGGCCGGCCGCGGGCGGTCCGTCCGGACGTGCCTCGCCCCGCGGCCTGGTGACGTGGGGGGTCCGCGGGGCGAGGGTCTGAGGATGGGACGGGTGAACGGGCTCGGTCAGCAGCCGTAGTTGATCAGGTCGAAGGTGACGTAGTGGTCCGCGGTGTAGTAGTCCTCGGCCGACTTCTGCCCGGTCACGATGCGGCGCGCCCCGCGCGTCGAGGAGCCCGGGGTCTTCACCGTGTACTCGTGGTAGTAGCCGGTGCTCCGGCTGGGCAGGACGCCTTCCCGGTTCTGGAAGACGGATCCGTCCTGCGAGTACGGGTACGGCCCGCCGGCCTCGATGAGATCGAGCGTGTCGTACGCCTGGGAGGGCAGCTTCGTGTAGCAGACGCTGCCGACGGCGGCGTGGGCCGTGGTGGCGGAGACGGTGCCGCCGACGAGGAGGGCGGACAGGACGGCCGCCGAGGTGACGGTACGAGTGATCCGTGGGGGGAATCTCATGGCCTCATGATGACGCGCGTAGACCGTGTCATGTCAATGACAAGGTGGCGGAATTTGCCGTCGGCCCCGAGAAGTTTTCACGGTGTTAACCGGCGTCCCGCCCCCTGCGTTCAGCCCGGCTTCCGGCTCTCCGCGGCGGCGAACAGGGCGAACGCGAGCACGATCAGCGCGACGCTCGCGTACACCTCGTAGCCGTCGAGGAGCCCGAGGCGCTGCACGAGGCCCACGTGCCAGTGGGTGAACTCGTGCAGCAGCCCCAGGACGCCCTGCACCAGGGCGAGGAATCCGAGTGCTCCCAGCAGTTCCTTCATGCCTGTGACTCTCGCCCCGCGGTGCGCGCGCGGACCATCGGCCGCCGGGCGTGACCCGGGCGACGGAAGGCTGCGGACCGGCGGCCCGGCCGGGCCGAAAGGAGACGGCGCCGCGACTCGGGTCGGCCCTCCCCGGCCTTCGGTAGCCGATCGCGTCCACGGGGAGGTGGCGCGGACCCGCGCTGCGTAGATTTGTCGACCATGAGGGCAGACGAGAGCACGGCACCGGCGGCGCCCGGGTTCACGGGCCCCCGGTGGCTGCTGCCGTCGGCCGTCGTCGCGGAACTCGCCCCGGAGGCCGGACGCCCGGGCCGCCGCACCGCGCGCGACTGGATCGTCGACTTCCTCTGCTTCCTCGTGGCCGTGGCCGTCGGCCTGACGGTCGCGGACGCCTTTCCCGGCGAACGGGAACTTCCGGAGGTCGTCGCCGCGGCGGACCAGCTCCTGGGCGCCCTCGCCTGCGCGGCGGTCTGGCTGCGCCGCCGGTGGCCCCTCGGCCTGGCGATCGCGATGGTCCCCCTCGGCTTCCTGTCCACCACCTCGGCCGGCGCCTGCACGATCGCCCTCTTCACCCTCGCCGTGCACCGGCCGTTCCGGTACGTGGCCTGGGTGGGCGGCGCCCAGGTGGCCCTGATCCCGCTGCTCGCCTGGGCCCGCCCGGACCCCACTCTGACGTACGGGCCCGCGGTGGCGTGGAGTGTGCTGTTCACCGTCACGACCATCGGCTGGGGCATGTTCGTCCGGTCCAGGCGGCAGCTGATGCTGAGCCTGCGCGACCGCGCCCGCCGCGCCGAGACCGAGGCCCGGCTGCGCGCCGAGCAGGCGCAGCGGCTGGCCCGTGAGGCGATCGCCCGGGAGATGCACGACGTGCTCGCCCACCGGCTGACCCTGCTCAGCGTCCACGCGGGCGCGCTGGAGTTCCGTCCGGACGCGCCCCGCGAGGAGATCGCGCGGGCGGCCGGCGTCATCCGCGAGAGCGCCCACGAGGCACTCCAGGACCTGCGGGAGATCATCGGCGTCCTGCGGGCCGGCGAGGGCGACGACGGCGGCCGTCCCCAGCCGACGCTGGCCGCGCTGGACACCCTGGTCGCGGAGTCCCGCGAGGCCGGCACGAAGGTCACCCTGGACCAGCGCGTCACCGACGCCGCAGCCGTCCCCGCCTCCGTCGGCCGCACCGCCTATCGCGTCGCCCAGGAGTGCCTCACCAACGCCCGCAAGCACGCGCCGGGCGCGGAGGTCGCGGTCACCGTCACCGGCGGCCCCGGCGAGGGACTCGACGTGACCGTGCGCAACCCGGCCCCGGTGGGCGAGGTGCCGCCCGTTCCCGGCTCGGGCCAGGGCCTGATCGGCCTGACCGAACGGGCCACCCTGGCCGGCGGGCGGCTGGAGCACGGGACGTGGGGGGACGGGGGATTCGAGGTGCGGGCGTGGCTGCCGTGGCCGGCGGCGGCCTGACGGGGCTCGGGCGGACCGCGCCGGCCGGCCCGTTCGTCGCGAACCGTGGACCGAGCTGCCCGCGACCGTGAGTACGTGAGGTCCATGACTGCGATCAGACTCCTCCTCGTCGACGACGATCCCCTGGTGCGGGCGGGGCTGGCCTTCATGATGGGAGGCGCCGACGACATCGAGATCGTCGGTGAGGCCGCCGACGGGAGCGAGGTCGAGGAACTCGTCGGGCGCACCCGCCCCGACGTGGTCCTGATGGACATCCGGATGCCGGCCGTGGACGGCCTCGCGGCCACCCGACTGCTGCGCGGCCGCGAGGACGCACCGCAGGTCGTGGTGCTCACCACCTTCCACGCCGACGAACAGGTGCTGCGCGCGCTGCGCGCGGGCGCCGCCGGGTTCGTCCTCAAGGACACGCCGCCCGCCGAGATCCTCGACGCCGTGCGCCGGGTCGCGGCGGGCGACCCCGTCCTGTCGCCCGCGGTCACCCGGCAGCTGATGGACCACGCCGCCGGCGCCACGGCCGACACCCGGCGCGCCCACGCGCGCGAGCGTCTCGCGGCCCTGGGCGAGCGCGAACGCGAGGTGGCCGTCGCGGTCGGCCGGGGCCTGTCCAACGCGGACATCGCCGCCGCCCTGTTCATGAGCGTCGCCACCGTCAAGGCCCACGTCTCCCGGGTCCTGGCCAAGCTCGGCCTCAACAACCGGGTGCAGATCGCCCTGCTGGCCTATGACGCGGGCCTCCTGGAGGACGGGGACGACGGGGCGGACGGGCCCGGGTGACGGGCCGTGAGGAAGAGGGCGCGCCGGGCACCGGACGGGCCGCCCGCTCGTTGCCTTCATGACGGCAGGGCCGCCGTCGGCACGGGAGGGGGCGGGGCGTGAGCGAGGTCATCGACCTGGGGGAGTTCGGCGACGCGCTCCGGCGTGATCCGCATCCCGTGTACGCGCGACTGCGCGAGCGCGGCCCGGTGCACCGGGTGCGGCTGCCCGTGCCCGACGCGCACCCGTGACCGGTCCCCGCTCGACCGCACCCCCGCCGGCGCTCGACGGACCGTCCGGCGACTGGCTGCCCGGCCCCCTGATGCGCGGGATGCGGAGCCTCCCGGTGCGCCGGTAGCACGGGGCCGCCCCGTCCGGTGGCGAGCGGACCCCGGTGCCGCACCGGGGTCCGGCCCCGCTCAGCCCGTCCCGGACGCCCCCGGGATCTCCGAGAGCCACACCGCCCGGCGGTCCCGCCGGGACACCTCGCAGGCCTCGGCTATGCGCAGGGCCTCGAGCGCCTCGCGGCCGCCGCAGGGGTTGGGCCGCTCGCCCCGCACCACGTCCACGAAGGCGTTCAGCTCCGCCGCGTAGGCGGGCTCGAACCGCTCCAGGAAGCCGGTCCACGGCTTGTCCGCGGCCGGTGGACCGGTGGGTTCGGTGGACGCGATCGGGGTGCGGTCGTCCAGGCCCACGACGATCTGGTCGAGCTCTCCGGCCAGTTCCATGCGGACGTCGTAGCCCGCCCCGTTCAGCCGCGTCGCCGTCGCGGTGGCGAGGGTGCCGTCGTCGAGGGTGAGGACCGCGGCCGCCGTGTCCACGTCACCCGCCTCGCGGAACATCGCGGGCCCGGCGTCGGAGCCGGCCGCGTAGACCTCCGTCACCTCGCGGCCGGTCACCCAGCGCAGACAGTCGAAGTCGTGCAGGAGCGCGTCCCGGTAGATCCCGCCGGACACCGGCAGCCAGGCGGCCGGCGGCGGCGACTGGTCGGACGTCAGCGCCCGTACGGTGTGCAGCCGCCCGAGCCGCCCCGAGAGCACCGCCTGGCGGGCCCCGGTGTAGCCCGCGTCGAAGCGGCGCTGGAAGCCCATGTGCAGGATCGTTCCGGCGCTCTCGACCTCGGCGATCGCCTGTAACGTGCCCGCCAGATCCAGGGCGATCGGCTTCTCGCAGAAGACCGGGAGTCCCGAGCGTGCTGCCCGACCGATCAGTTCGGCGTGGGCCGAGGTGGCCGTGGTGATCACCACGGCGTCGACGCCCCAGCGGAAGATCTCGTCCACCCCTGGAGCGGCCGTCTCGCCCAGCCGGTGCGCGAGCTCCTGGGCCCGCGCGTGGTCCGCGTCCGTCAGGATCAGGGATCCGACCTCGCGGTGACGGCTGAGTGTGTTCGCATGAATGGTGCCTATGCGGCCCGTCCCGATGACCCCGATGCGCATGGAACCAAAGTGACGTCGCAGGCCGGGCGCTGTCAATGCGTATGTCCGGACAACCGAACTACACAACTTCCCGTCAACCGGTCGCGGGGCTACGCTCGGGCCGTGCCGAAACCAGAAGTGGACCCGACCGTGCAGCTGGAACTCCGCGTGGACCGAAGTTCGCCGGTGCCGTTGTACTTCCAGCTCGCCCAGCAGCTGGAGGCCGCGATCGAGCACGGATCGCTCACCCCCGGCAGCCTGCTGGGCAACGAGATCGAGCTCGCCGGCCGGCTCGGCCTGTCCCGGCCGACCGTCCGCCAGGCGATCCAGTCGCTCGTCGACAAGGGCCTGCTCGTCCGTCGCAGGGGCGTCGGGACGCAGGTCGTGCACAGCCAGGTCAAGCGCCCGCTGGAGCTCAGCAGTCTCTACGACGACCTGGAGGCCGCCGGGCAGCGTCCGGCGACGACGGTGCTGGTCAACACCGTGGTCCCGGCGTCCGCCGAGGTCGCGGCCGCGCTCGCGGTGGCCGAGGGCAGCGACGTGCACCGGGTGGAGCGGCTGCGCCTGGCGCACGGGGAGCCTATGGCGTACCTGTGCAACCATCTGCCCTCCGGCCTGCTCGACCTGGACACCGAGCAGCTCCGGGCCACCGGCCTGTACCGGCTGATGCGGGCCGCCGGGATCACCCTGCACAGCGCCCGCCAGTCCATCGGTGCTCGCGCCGCCACCCCGGCCGAGGCCGAGCGGCTCGCCGAGGAGGAGGGCGCCCCCCTGCTGACCATGCAGCGCACGACCTTCGACGACACCGGCCGGGCGGTGGAGTTCGGCGACCACATCTACCGGCCGACCCGCTACTCCTTCGAGTTCCAGCTGCTCGTGCGCCCCTGAGCCCCGCCCGTGCGATCGGTCCGCCTTGGTCGCATTGTCCGGACAAGGTGACCGGATGTCCGGACAAGGTGAGTGACGGGCGGTCCCCGGCCCCGGTGTGCGTGATCCCCGTGTTCGATAATGGGGCGTTTGTGTCCGGTGAGAGGTCACCGGACGCGGGCTTCGACGAACACGGCAAGAAGGGCACCGCCTCGTGGCACGGCTTCGGACCTGGGCAGGGATCGCTTTGGCGGGGGCACTCACCGTGTCCCTGGCAGGGTGCAGCGCGACCGGCGGCAAACGCGCGGAGGACGCCCGCGAGGCCGCGGCGGCCCGGGGCGGGGCGGCGGTGGACACCCCCCGGTGGACTGTCGCGATGATCACCCACTCGGGTGATGGGGACACCTTCTGGGACATCGTCCGCAGCGGCGCCGAGCAGGCGGCCGACAAGGACAACATCAACTTCCTGTACTCGCACGACGACGAGGCCCAGCAGCAGGCCCAGCTCGTCGACGCGGCGGTCGCCAAGAAGGTCGACGCGATCATCGTCACGCTCGCCAAGCCGGACGCGATGAGGGCGGCCGTGGCCCGCGCCGGGAAGGCCGGCATCCCGGTGATCACGGTGAACTCCGGTTCGGCCGAGTCCAAGGCGTTCGGCGCGCTCGCCCACATCGGCCAGGACGAGACGATCGCCGGCGAGGCCGTCGGCGAGGAGCTGAACCACCGGGGCCGCGAGAACGTGATCTGCGTCCTGCACGAACAGGGCAACGTCGGCCACGAGCAGCGCTGCGCCGGCGTGGCGAAGACCTTCACGGGCAAGGTCGAGAACCTCTACGTCAACGGCACCAACATGCCCGACGTGCAGTCCGCGATCGAGGCCAGGCTGCAGGCCGACACCTCGGTCGACGCGGTGGTCACCCTCGGCGCCCCGTACGCGGACACCGCCGTGCAGGCCGGGCGGGGCGCGGGCAGCACGGCGGAGATCGACACCTTCGACCTGAACGCCAAGGTGGCCGCGGGTCTGCGGGACGGCACGCTCGGCTTCGCCGTCGACCAGCAGCCGTACCTCCAGGGCTACCAGGCCGTCGACCTGCTGTGGCTGTACAAGTACAACAGCGACGTCCTCGGCGGCGGCAAGCCGGTCCTCACCGGCCCGCAGATCATCACCAAGGACCAGGCGGCGGCCCTTGCCGAGTACACCGAGCGGGGCACCCGATGAGCGCGCTGTCGCCCGGGACGGCCGAGGTCACGGCTCAGAAGCCCTCGGATCCTTCCGGGGGCCCGCAGGCCCCGAAGGCTCCGGATACCCGCAAGACGGCTGACGAAAGGTTTCTTCGGACCTCGCCCCTGCGCCGGCTGCTGATCCGCCCGGAACTGGGCTCCGTCGTGGGCGCGAGCGCGGTCTTCGTCTTCTTCGCGCTGGCCGCCGACAGCTTCCTGCGCGCCGGCAGCCTCAGCACCGTCCTCTACGCGTCCTCGACGATCGGCATCATGGCCGTCCCGGTCGCGCTGCTGATGATCGGCGGCGAGTTCGACCTGTCGGCCGGGGTCATGGTCACGTCGTCGGCGCTGGTCTCGTCGATCTTCAGCTACCAGGCGACGGCGAACGTCTGGGTCGGCGTGGGCGTGTCCCTGCTGGTCACGCTCGCCTTCGGCGCCTTCAACGGCTTCATGCTCACCCGGACGAAGCTGCCCAGTTTCATCATCACGCTGGGCACCTTCCTGATGCTGACCGGCGTCAACCTCGGCTTCACCAAGCTGATCGACGGCACGGTGTCGACGAAGACCGTCGCGGACATGGAGGGCTTCGGGTCCGCCCGCGACGTCTTCGCCTCCACCCTCACGATCGGCGGCGTCGACTTCAAGGTCACCATCCTGTGGTGGATCGCCCTGGTCGCGGTCGCCTCCTGGATCCTGCTGCGCACCCGCCCCGGCAACTGGATCTTCGCGGTGGGCGGCAACAGGGAAGCCGCCCGCGCGGTCGGCGTGCCGGTGACCCGGACCACCGTCGGCCTCTACATGGGCGTCGCCCTCGGCGCCTGGATCTCGGGCCAGCACCTGCTCTTCTCGTACGACGTCGTCCAGTCCGGCGAAGGCGTCGGCAACGAGCTGATCTACATCATCGCCGCCGTCATCGGCGGCTGTCTGATCACCGGCGGGTACGGCAGCGCCGTCGGCTCGGCGGTCGGCGCGCTCCTCTTCGGGATGACGAGCAAGGGCATCGTCTTCGCCGAGTGGAACCCGGACTGGTTCACCTTCTTCCTCGGGGCGATGCTGCTCCTCGCGACCCTGCTCAACGCCTGGGTCCGCAAGCGCGCGGAGGCCTCGAAGTGACGGTGACGCACGAAGCGGAGGAGACCGCGGCGCGCCCGGCGCTCGTCGAGCTGTCCGGCGTCGGCAAGCGGTACGGCAACGTCCGCGCCCTCCAAGGGGTGTCCCTGGAGGTCCACGCCGGCGAGATCACCTGCGTCCTGGGTGACAACGGCGCGGGCAAGTCGACCCTGATCAAGATCGTCGCGGGGCTTCACCGGCACGACGAGGGAGTGCTCCGTCTCGACGGCGAGGAGAGCGCCCTGTCCTCCCCGCGCGAGGCCCTCGACCGCGGGATCGCGACGGTCTACCAGGACCTGGCCGTGGTCCCGCTGATGCCGGTGTGGCGGAACTTCTTCCTGGGCTCCGAGCCGCGCAAGGGCGCCGGCCCCTTCAGACGCCTGGACGTCGACCTCATGCGCCGGACCACCCGCGAGGAGCTCCTGCGGATGGGCATCGACCTGCGGGACGTCGACCAGCCGATCGGCACGCTCTCGGGCGGCGAACGCCAGTGCGTGGCGATCGCGCGGGCGGTGTACTTCGGCGCGAAGGTCCTCGTCCTGGACGAGCCGACGGCGGCGCTGGGCGTCAAGCAGTCCGGCGCGGTCCTGAAGTACGTGGCGGCGGCCCGGGACGCGGGTCTGGGCGTCGTGCTGATCACCCACAACCCGCATCACGCCTACCTGGTGGGGGACAGGTTCGTCCTGCTGCGGCGGGGCGCCATGGTGGGCGCACACCCACGCGACGAGATCACCCTGGAGGAGCTGACGCGCCAGATGGCGGGCGGCGACGACCTGGACGACCTCCGCCACGAGCTGCGGCGGGCCTAGGCCCTGCGGGCGGATCGGGTCGCGGGGGCGGCGGAACGGTTCCGCGTCCGCGACCTGACCGAGGGCGAGGGTTCCGCGTCCGCGACCTGACGACGGGGAGGGGTCCGCGTCCGCGACGCGATCGACCGGCAGGGTTCCGCGTCCGCGGCGTGAGAGACGGGGAGGGGTCCGTGAGAGACGGGGAGGGGTCTCAGTCCGCGGCGCGATCGACGGAGAGGGACCCGCGTCCCCGACCGGCGGCGACGCGCCCGGGCGGGACGGCGGACGCCCGCCCCCGCCGCCGCCCCGCTCGGCACCCGGCGGGACGGTGAGGCAGAATCGGCGGCGATGAGCACCTACGGCAACTTCAACGCCCCCATCGGCTCCCGCCGCGCCCCCGCACTCCGCACCGTGGGCACGAGGGAGCGCCGATCGCACCTCACCGCCCCCCGCGTGCCGACCGTCGGCATCGACATCGGGGGCACCAAGGTGATGGCGGGGGTCGTCGACGCCGACGGCAACATCCTGGAGAAGGTCCGCACGGAGACCCCGGACAAGTCCAAGAGCCCGAAGGTCGTCGAGGACACGATCGTCGAGCTGGTCCTGGACCTGTCCGACCGTCACGACGTGCACGCGGTCGGCGTCGGCGCGGCGGGCTGGGTGGACGCGGACCGCAACCGCGTGCTGTTCGCGCCCCACCTGTCGTGGCGCAACGAGCCGCTGCGCGACCGCCTCTCCGGCCGCCTCGCGGTACCCGTACTGGTGGACAACGACGCCAACACGGCCGCCTGGGCGGAGTGGCGTTTCGGCGCGGGCCGCGGCGAGGACCACCTCGTCATGATCACCCTCGGTACCGGCATCGGCGGCGCGATCCTCGAGGACGGCCAGGTCAAGCGCGGCAAGTACGGCGTCGCCGGCGAGTTCGGCCACATGCAGGTCGTGCCCGGCGGCCACCGCTGCCCGTGCGGCAACCGCGGCTGCTGGGAGCAGTACAGCTCGGGCAACGCGCTGGTCAGGGAGGCCCGCGAACTGGCCGCCGCCGACTCCCCGGTGGCGTACGGGATCATCGAGCACGTCAAGGGCAACATCGGCGACATCACCGGCCCGATGATCACCGAGCTGGCCCGTGACGGCGACGCGATGTGCATCGAGCTGCTCCAGGACATCGGCCAGTGGCTCGGCGTCGGCATCGCCAACCTGGCCGCCGCCCTGGACCCGTCGTGCTTCGTGATCGGCGGCGGCGTCTCGGCCGCCGACGACCTGCTGATCGGCCCCGCGCGGGACGCCTTCAAGCGCCAGCTCACCGGGCGCGGCTACCGCCCCGAGGCCCGGATCGTCCGCGCCCAGCTGGGCCCCGAGGCCGGTATGGTCGGCGCCGCCGACCTGGCCCGCCTGGTCGCCCGCCGCTTCCGGCGCGCCAAGCGGCGCCGTGTGGAGCGCTACGAGCGCTTCGAGCGCTTCACCGAGGCGGCCCGCCGTACCCAGGACACGGCGTGACCGCCGCCCCGCCCCGCCCCCAGGACGCCGCATGACCACCGCACCGCCCCGCACGACCCGGGACACCGCATGACAGCCTCGCTGCCCCGCCAGGCCGCGCCCTCCGACGGGCCGGACCGCCCGCCGGAGGACCGCCGGCACGTGATCCGCCGCCGGGCGCTCACCCTGCTGATCATCGTGCTGCTCATCGGCGTCCCGGCCGGCTACCTGGTGATCTCCGCCAACCAGAGCCGCGACAGCGGCAAGGACAAGGAGGCGAAGTACTCGGCGACCGGCCTGACCGAGGGCTGGCCGTCGAAGGTCCAGCGCCGCCTCTACCAGGTGCCGATCCCGCACCCGTCGAACCAGGTCGCCTACTACGAGACGAACAACTGGAAGACCAGCCGGCTGTACGCGCAGTTCCAGACCACCCAGGCCGGACTCGACCAGTTCCTCGCCGAGATCGGCGTCAGCCGGGCCGACCTGAAGAAGGGCCACATCACCATCAGCGCCCGCGACCAGGAGGTCACGGGCTGGAAGTTCGACGGCCCCGGCTCGCGCCCCGGGGACGACTTCGGCATCGTCCACGAACAGAAGAACCCCAAGCCGACGCTGGACGTGGTCGTGAACACCGGCAACGCGATCTACCCCTTCGTGTACGTGGTCTCCCGCACGGTCCCCTGACCGGTCCCGCCCGGCCGGAACGCCGTGACCGGCCGGGCTCCGGAGCCGATTGTCAGACCCCGCCCGTAGAGTCGAAGACGACTGATCCGACACGCGGGCGGGAGGTGGACACCAGTCATGAGCGTCATGGCCGACGGCACGGCCGCGGAGACCGGGCCGGGATCCGGCTCCGTCTGCGTGCGGCTCGCCGCCGTCTTCCTGCCCGCGCCCCTCCCGCGCGAGGGCCGCGTCGCGTTCTGGGACCCGGCGGACGGCCCGCTGCCCGGCACGGCGGACGCGGAGCGCGCGGAGCTCACCGTCGTCCGGCGCCGCGGCTCCGCCATCCGACGGGACCAGGTCCCCGCCCTGTCCCTGCCGCTCGGCAAGGCGCTCCCGCTGCTCGTGCGGGCCCGCCGCGACCCGGCCGCCCACCCGGCGACCGCCTGCTGGGGCGCGGCCGCGCTGCACGCGCTGCGGCTCACCGCCCGCGGCCGCCTGCTGCCCGGGCTGACGCCCGCGGGACACGACGCCTGGCGGGCGGGCCCGCTGGACCCGGAGGACATCGCCCATCTGCGCGCGGTCGCCGCCGCGCTCCCGCCGGAGGGCCACGCGGTGCCGCTCCCCGGCTCCGGACCGCTCCGGCTGCCCCGGCCCGAAGCCCTGATGCGGTCCTTCCTGGACGCCGTGGCGGACACCCTGCCCCGCACCCCGGCCGCGCCGTACGCGTGCGGGAAGCCCTTCGCCGACCGCCGGCCCCAGCGGCTGCCCGGCGCGCACGACTGGGCCGCGGAGGTCGCCGCGGGCATGGACGCGGGCGTGCGGATCTCGCTCCGCCTCGACCTGTCCGCGTACGACATGTTCGACCGGCTCGACGACGGCGGGCGGGCGCGCCGGGCCGGGGCGGCGATCGTCCAGGTGCACAGCCTCGCCGACCCCACCCTGATGACCGACGCGGCGGCCCTGTGGGCGGGCGAGGCCGACGCCGCCTTCGGGGCACGCGCCCGCGTGGACGCAGCCCTCGCCGTACGGCGCGCGGCCCGTGTCTGGCCGCCGCTCGCCCGGCTCGCCGAGCAGGACGCGCCGGACGTCCTGGCCCTGTCCGAGGACGAGCTGAGCGATCTGCTCGGGGTGGCGGCCACCCGGCTCGCGACGGCCGGGGTCGCCGTGCACTGGCCGAGGGACCTGGCGCAGGACCTCAGCGCCGCCGCCGTGATCAGGACCGCCCCCGGCTCGGCGACCGACGGCACCGGCTTCTTCGAGAGCGAGGAGCTGCTCCAGTTCCGCTGGCAGCTGGCGCTCGGCGGCGACCCGCTCAGCGACGCCGAGATGGACACCCTGGCGGAGGCCCACCGCCCGGTGGTCCGGCTCCGTGACCAGTGGGTCCTCGTCGACCCGGCGCTCGTGCGCAAGGCCCGCAAGCGGGAACTGGGCCTGCTCGACCCGGTGGACGCCCTGTCCGTCGCGCTCAGCGGCACCGCGGAGGTCGACGGCGAGAGCGTCGAGGCGGTGCCGGTCGGCGCCCTGGCCGCCCTGCGCGACCGCCTCACCGCCGGGGTGCACCCCGCCGAACCGCCCGCCGGTCTGCACGCCACGCTGCGCGACTACCAGCTGCGCGGCCTGGCCTGGCTGGACCTCATGACCACCCTCGGCCTGGGCGGCTGCCTCGCCGACGACATGGGCCTCGGCAAGACGATCACCGTCATCGCCCTGCACCTGAAGCGGGCCCGCACCGAACCGACCCTGGTGGTCTGCCCGGCCTCACTCCTCGGCAACTGGCAGCGCGAGATCCACCGCTTCGCGCCCGGCGTCCCGGTCCGCCGCTTCCACGGCCCCGACCGCAGCCTGGACGACCTCGCCGGCGGCTTCGTCCTCACCACGTACGGCACGATGCGCTCGGTGGCGCCCGCCCTCGCCGGACAGCCCTGGGGCATGGTCGTCGCGGACGAGGCCCAGCACGTGAAGAACCCCTACTCGGCGACGGCGAAGGCCCTGCGCACGATCCCGACCCCCGCGCGCGTGGCCCTGACCGGTACCCCCGTCGAGAACAACCTCTCCGAGCTCTGGGCCCTGCTCGACTGGACGACACCCGGACTCCTCGGCCCCCTGAAGTCCTTCCGCGCCCGGCACGCGCGCGCGGTCGAGAACGGCGAGGACGACCAGGCGGTGGAGCGCCTGGCGCGGCTGGTCCGCCCGTTCCTCCTGCGGCGCAAGAAGTCCGACCCCGGCATCGTGCCCGAGCTGCCGCCCAAGACCGAGACCGACCACCCGGTCCCGCTCACCCGCGAACAGGCCGCGCTGTACGAGGCGGTGGTGCGCGAGTCGCTGCTGGCCATCGAGACGGCGGACGGCATCGCCCGGCGCGGCCTGGTGCTGAAGCTGCTGGGCGCGCTCAAGCAGATCTGCGACCACCCGGCTCTCTACCTCAAGGAGGAGAGCGCCTCCGTCGGCGACGCCCTGGCCGCCCGCTCCGGCAAACTCGCCCTGCTGGACGAGCTGCTGGACACCCTGCTCGCCGAGGACGGCTCGGCCCTCGTCTTCACGCAGTACGTCGGCATGGCCCGTCTGATCCACGCCCACCTCACCGCCCGCGCGGTCCCGGTCGACCTGCTGCACGGCGGCACCCCGATCCCCGAGCGGGAGCGGATGGTGGACCGTTTCCAGGCCGGTGCGACCCCGGTCCTCGTCCTCTCCCTGAAGGCCGCAGGCACCGGCCTCAACCTCACCCGCGCGGGTCATGTCGTCCACTTCGACCGCTGGTGGAACCCCGCGGTGGAGGAACAGGCCACCGACCGCGCGTACCGCATCGGCCAGACCCAGCCGGTGCAGGTGCACCGCCTCATCACCGAGGGCACCGTCGAGGACCGCATCGCCGAGATGCTCCAGGCGAAGCGCGCCCTGGCCGACGCGATCCTCGGCTCCGGCGAGTCGGCCCTCACCGAACTCACGGACCGCGAACTGTCCGACCTGGTCAGGCTGCGGAGGGAGGCGTGATGGGGGAGACGGAGAAGCGCGGGACGACGACCGAGACCACGGCCGTCACCGGGGCCGAGCCCGCCCTGCCCGCCCACGAGCCCACAACCGGACCCGCCCCCGACGCCGGGTCCGCCGCTGACGCCGGGCCCGACACCGATGCCGGGAGCGTGACCGCCGCTGACGCCGGGACCGCCGCCGCCCCCGTCACGTGGCCCGTCACCGAAGCCGGGACCCGCGCCTCCGCCACCGGCACCGCACCCGCAGAGTCCGGGTCCGCTGCAGACGACGACGCCGGAACAGCCCCCGACGCCGGGAGTCCGCCCACCGCCGCCGTCACCGACGGGGAACAGCGGGAGAAGTCCACCAGTCCCGCGGACGAGGCACGCCGAGCGCTTCGGGAGGCGCGGGAGCGCTCGCAGGAGCAGGACCCGACGCAAGCCCCGTCCCGCAAGTCGACGCACGCCCCGTCCCGCAAGTCGACGCCCGCCCCGTCCCGCAAGTCGACGCCCGCCCCGTCGCGCGCGTCGTCGCACGACCCCATGGTGCGGCCCGGAGATGCCGCCCCCCGACCCGGCGACGCGGTGCGCGCGGCCCTGCGGCGCACGGCGGGTGCCGCGCCCGTGGCGGACACCGTGGCGGACCCCGTGACGGTGGCCGGATCAGCCTCCGCGGAAGCCGCCGAGGCCACCGACGCCGACTCCCCCGGGGCCCCGACCCCGTCGCCGGAGGCACGGCCGTCGCCACCCTCGCGGACGTCGCCCCCGCCGGCGGACACCCCGGAGGCCGGCGCCCCGTCGGAGGCCGCCGGGCCGTGTGCCCCGCGGGGCGGCACCGGCTCGCGCCCCGGCGACGTCGCCCGGGAGGCACTGCGCGCCGCGCGGGCGGAGGCTCGGCAGAGCCTGGCCGGGACCGGGACCGGGACCGGGGCAGGCCGCGGGACCCCGCGCGGCGGCGCGGGCACCCGCCCCGGCGCCCGCGCCGCCGAAACCCGGCGGCACCGCGGCGCAGCCGACCAGGTCGCCGACGAACGAGCGCGTGCCGTCAGGGAGTTGCTCGCGGGCGCCTTCCAGATGCCGTCGGAGGAGACGGCCGAATCCGCTCCCGACGAGGCCGCGACCACGTC
Organism: Streptomyces sp. 3330; assembly: GCF_031456635.1. NCBI lineage: Bacteria > Bacillati > Actinomycetota > Actinomycetes > Kitasatosporales > Streptomycetaceae > Streptomyces > Streptomyces sp. 3330. The sequence goes on along the minus strand of NZ_JAVDVA010000013.1, from coordinate 41,835 downwards.
CGAGGCCGGGCCCGGAACCGGGACCGCTTCCGAGCGCACGACCCTGTCCGAGGTCGGACCGCGAGCCGAGCCCGCCCCCGAGCGCGGGACCACGTCCGAGGTCCACCCCGCAACCGGCACCGGCCGTGAGGCCCTTTCCGCGCCCGAGGCCACTTCCGCTCCGGAGGAGGCCGTTCCCGGGCGCGGGACCGAGCCCGGCCTCGTTCCTGGTCCCGGGGCCGGTCCCGGGACCGATCCCGGGCCGGATGCGGCTCCCGGCAACACGACCGCCGCCGAAGGAGGTTCGTCCCGAGGCGCGGCCCCCGCGAGGTTCCCCGAGGACGCGCCCTCCCCGTCCGCCGAGCCCTCCCGCGCCCGCCGCTCCATGGGCGCCCCCGCACGGGACGGCGACCACCGCCGCACCTTCCCCGCGTTCCCGCCGCGCACCGGTGGATCCTTCGCCGGGACCTGGTGGGGCAACGCCTGGGTGACCGCGCTGGAGGAGGGCGCCCTCGACGCCAAGCGCCTGGCCCGCGGGCGTGGTTACGCCGAGCAGGGAAACGTCGACGCCATCACCGTGACCCCCGGGCTCGTCCTGGCCTACGTGCAGGGCAGCCGCCCCCGCCCCTACCGTGTGCAGGTGCGGCTGCGCACCCTCGGCGCCGAGGACTGGGAGCGGTTCCTGGAGGCGGCCGTCGAGCGTCCCGGGCACATCGCCGCGCTGCTCGACAAGGAGATGCCCGAGTCTCTCGCCGAGTGCGGGGTGCCGCTGCTTCCCGGCCCCGGCGACCTCGAGCCGCAGTGCAGCTGTCCCGACCGGGGCCACCCGTGCAAGCACGCGGCCGCCCTCTGCTACCAGACCGCGCGGCTGCTCGACGCCGACCCGTTCGTGCTGCTCCTGCTGCGCGGCCGGGGCGAACGCGAGGTGCTCGACGCGCTGTCCCGCCGCAACGCCACCCGTGCCGCCCGCGCCGCCCAGGAGCAGGAACCGGAACCCCTGCCGGGCGTCCGGGCCGCCGAGGCCCTCGCCGAGCGCCGGCTCCCGCCGCTGCCCGCCCCGCTGCCCGTGCCCCCGCACCCCGAGCAGCCTCCCGCCTATCCCTCCGCGCCGAACGGCCCCGACTCCTTCGCACTGGACCACCTCGCGACCGACGCGGCCGCCCGCGCCCACGCCCTGCTGGTCACCGGCCACGACGAGATCGGCGAACTGACCCTCTGGCGGGACGCCGTGCGGCTCGCCGCCTCCCGGCCCGGATCCGGGCTCACCGTCACCACCCGCGCCCTCTACGCGGCGCTGGCCTCGGCCGTCGGCCGCACCCCGGTCGAGCTGGCCCGCGCGGTGGCCGCCTGGCGGCAGGGCGGGCCGGACGGGCTCACCGTCCTGGAGGAGACCTGGGACCCGCCCGCCGGTCGCTTCGACCGGGCCCGGCCGCTCCTCCTCGCCGCCGACCTCCCGGCCTTCCGCCCGCGCCACAACCACCTCACCCACCCCCGCGGGCATGTCCAGCTCCGCTTCGGCCGCGACGGGTTGTGGTACGCGTACGAGTCCGAACCGGGCCGGGACGACTGGTGGCCGCGCGGCACCCCCGACCCCGATCCGGTGGGGGCGCTGACCGGTCTGGGCGGCTCGGACGAGTTCTGACCCCCGCCGCCCCACTCGACGCGCGGGCACCCGGCAGGCCGTTGCCCGGGTCCTGCGGGCGTTGCCCAACTCGACCGATCCGCTCCCCACGTCACCGATCCGCGCGCCAACTCGACCGACCCGCTCCCCACGTCACCGATCCGCGCGCCAACTCGACCGATCCGCTGCCCAGTTCGGCGCCCTCCTCGTACGATGGCGCCCGTGACCCTCGACGACCACCGCCACGTCCCGCGGTACCGCGCGCTGTTCCCGCGCGGCTGTTGTTGATCCTCACCTCACCCCTCTCCGCCCTCCCGCCGTGGACGCGCCGCGCCTTCTGACGCCCTGATCGCGTCCCGGTCCAGGCATCCCCCGGCTCCGGAAAGGCACGCCCATGCCCACGTCTCCCACGCCCGAATCCGCCTACGACCGGCGCAGACTGCGCCAGTGGCTGGCCGGCGAGGCCCGCGCCGACGGCGTCTCCCGGCGCGACCTGCTCCGGCTCGCCGCCGCCGCCGGACTCGCCACCGCCGCGGCCCCGGCCTTCGCCGCGCCCGCCGCCGCGGCCCCGGCCTTCGCCGCGCCCGCCGCCGCGGCGACCTCGCCCGGCATCGTCAAGGCGCTCCCCGACGACTGGTTCACCGTCCGCGGGACCAACGCCGAGACGAAGTTCGCCTCCCTGGCCGGCACCGGCTACCACACCCCCGTCGACCACTTCTTCGTCCGCAACCACACCGCCACCCCGGTGCTCGACGCCGCCGACTGGACCCTCACCGTCCACGGCGACGGACTCACCCGCGCCACCCCCGCCGAATTCACCCTCGCCGACCTCAAGAAGTTCCCCGCGGTGACCCGTACGGCGTTCGTGGAGTGCGCGGGCAACGGCCGCAGCTTCTTCGCCTCCCAGCAGGGACAGGCCGTCACCGGCACGGCGTGGACGCTGGGCGCGATCGGCACCGCGCGCTGGCGCGGCGTCCGCCTCGCCGACGTCCTCCGCCGGGCGGGGCTCTCCCGCGACGCCGTCGACGTCCTGCCCCGCGGACTCGACGCCGCCTACGTCACCGCCGACGGCACCGACCTCGGCCGGGTCCGCCGTCCGCTGCCGGTGTCCAAGGCGCTCGACGACGTGCTCCTCGCCTACGAGATGAACGGCGAACCGCTTCCCCACGACCACGGCTTCCCCGTGCGCGTCCTGGTCCCGCACTGGATCGGCATCGCGTCGATCAAGTGGGTCGGTGACATCGAGGTGTCCGCGCAGCCCCTCTACTCGCCCTGGAACACCGACTTCTACCGGCTGTTCGGCAGCGCCCACCCCGAAGGCGGCAGCGCCCCGCTGACCCGGCAGACCGTCAAGAGCGCCTGGGAGCTGCCCTGGGACGCGACCTTCGGGGCGGGCGCCGTGCACCGCCTGACCGGACGCTCCTGGTCCGGCGCGGGCGCGGTCGTGCGCGTCGACGTCAGCACCGACGGCGGGACCCGCTGGCGGCCCGCCCGGCTGCACGACGCCCCGCGCCGCGGGGGCTGGGTCCGCTGGTCCACCGACTGGCGCCCGTCGGAGCCGGGCGGGTACACCCTGCTGGCGCGGGCCACCGACAGCACCGGCCGCACCCAGCCCGACACGACCGTCCCGAACACCCAGGGCTACCTGTTCGACGCCGTGGTCCGGCACGCCGTACGGGCGGTGTGAGGCGAACGCGCGTACGGGGGACAGGCGTCGGCCGAGGGCTCGGGAGGGGTTTCCCGGGCTCCGTCTGTACGATGCACGCGCATCCGGTCTCACGGACCGCCCGGCGCGGGTGGGTGAAGCCCGGTGCAGAGGATCTTCGCGGGGCTGCCACAACCTGGGACGGCTTGCACGGGGTTCCGACCCAAGCGCGTGAGAAATTGTGAGATGTGGGAGCGTGAACCGGGTGAGCGAGAGTACGACCAACACCCTGCAATACCGCTTCGACGGGCCGGAGGACGCACCTGTCCTGATCCTGGGTCCCTCACTGGGCACGACATGGCACATGTGGGACCGTCAGGTTCCCGAGCTGGCCCAGCAGTGGCGGATCTTCCGCTACGACCTCCCCGGCCACGGCGGCGCCCCGGCCCATCCGGTCGGGTCCGTCTCCGACCTGGCCGGGCGGCTGCTCGCCACCCTCGACGGGCTCGGGGTGCAGCGCTTCGGCTATGCGGGCTGCGCCTTCGGCGGCGCGGTCGGCGTGGAGCTGGCGCTGCGGCACCCGGAGCGGGTCGCCTCCCTCGCGCTGATCGCGGCCTCGCCGCGGTTCGGCACGGCCGACGAGTTCCGGCAGCGGGGCGTGATCGTGCGCACGAACGGGCTCGACCCCATCGCCCGCAGCTCGCCCGACCGCTGGTTCACCAGCGGCTTCGCGGCGGCGCAGCCCGCGATCACCGAGTGGGCCGTGCAGATGGTGCGCACCACCGACCCCGGCTGCTACATAGCGGCCTGCGAGGCGCTCGCCGCCTTCGACGTGCGGGCCGAGATCGGTCTCGTGGGGGTGCCGACGCTGGTCCTGGTCGGCTCGGACGACCAGGTCACCGGTCCCGCCGAGGCGCGCACCCTGGTGGCCGGCATCCCGGACGCCCGGCTGGCCGTCGTACCGGGAGCCTCGCACCTGGTCCCGGTGGAGCAGCCCGCGGCCGTCACCGACCTGCTGGTGCGCCACTTCTCCACGGCCTGGCAGCCCGCCTACGACGCCGGCACCGGGCAGACGGCCGCCGTGCCGGGCATTCCCGTCCGAGCGGTCCAGACCGTGCCCCAGCAGCAGCAGCAGCCGCCGCAGCCGGTGGCCATCGCGGAGATCGCGCCCGCCCCGGTGCTCGAGCCGGCCCAGGTCATGGGCCGACCCGATCCGTACGACGCCGGTCTGAAGGTGCGCCGCGAGGTCCTCGGGGACGCCCATGTGGACCGGGCGCTGTCGCAGGCCGACGACTTCTCCGGGGACTTCCAGGAGTTCATCACCCGCTATGCCTGGGGCGAGATCTGGGACCGGCCCGGCCTCGACCGGCGCTCCCGCTCCTGCGTCACGCTCACCGCGCTGGTCGCGGGCGGCCACCTGGAGGAGCTCGCCTTCCACGTCCGGGCCGCGCTGCGCAACGGCCTCACCCCGGACGAGATCAAGGAGGTGCTGCTCCAGGCGGCCGTCTACTGCGGCGTGCCCGCGGCGAACAGCGCGTTCAAGGTGGCACAGCAGGTCATCCGGGAGGAGACCACCCCCACCGAGTGAGCCCTCCACGGGGCGCGGGGGCAGGATGGATCCCATGACCGCTCTGAAACTCACCAAGAAGTCGCACGCGTGCGTGCGCCTGGAGAAGGACGGGCGCACGCTCGTCCTCGACCCGGGCGGATTCAGCGAGGCGGACGCCGCGGTCGGCGCGGACGCGATCCTGGTCACCCACGAGCACCCCGACCACTTCGACGAGAAGCGGCTGCGGGCGGCGCTGGAGGCCGACCCGGCCGTCGGGATCTGGACCCTGCGGTCCGTCGCGGAGAAGCTCGCCGCCGCGTTCCCCGGCCGGGTGCACACCGTGGGCCACGGCGACACGTTCACCGCCGCGGGCTTCGACGTCCAGGTCCACGGCGAGCTGCACGCCGTCATCCACCCCGACCTCCCGCGTGTCACCAACGTCGGCTTCCTCGTCGACGGCGGGCGCGTCTTCCACCCCGGGGACGCGCTCACCGTCCCCGACCACCCCGTGGAGACCCTGCTGGCCCCGGTCCAGGCCCCCTGGAACAAGATCTCCGAGGTCATCGAGTACGTCCGCGCGGTCCGGCCGCAGCGCGTCTACGACATCCACGACGCCCTCCTCACCGACCTCGCCCGCCCGATCTACGACACGCACCTGGGCAACCTGGGCGGCGCCGACCACGGCCGGCTGGCGCCGGGGGCCTCCGCGGAGGTCTGAGCGAGGGCGTTGTCGGACCCGCCGGGTAGGTTGTGAGGCATGCGTATCGCGACCTGGAACGTGAACTCGATCACCGCCCGCCTGCCGAGGCTGCTGGCCTGGCTGGAGAGCAGCGGCACCGACGTGCTGTGCCTCCAGGAGGCCAAGGTCGCCGAGGCGCAGTTCCCGCTCGACCAGCTGCGCGAGCTGGGCTACGAGGCGGCGGTGCACGCCACGGGCCGGTGGAACGGCGTGGCGGTGATCTCCCGCGTCGGCCTGGCGGACGTGGTCAAGGGCCTGCCCGGTGACCCGGGCTACGACGGGGCGCCGGAGCCCCGCGCCATCGGCGCGACCTGCGGCCCGGTCCGCGTCTGGTCGGTGTACGTGCCGAACGGCCGCGAGGTCGACCACCCGCACTACGCCTACAAGCTCCAGTGGTTCGAGGCCCTCAAGGCCGCCGTCGCGGGCGACGCGGCGGGCAGCCGCCCCTTCGCGGTGATGGGCGACTACAACGTGGCGCCGACCGACGACGACGTGTACGACGTGGCCGCCTTCGAGGGCCTCACCCATGTCACCCCCGCCGAGCGGGCCGCCCTGGCGTCGCTGCTCGAGGCCGGCCTGTCGGACGTCGTCCCGCGCCCCCTGAAGTACGACCACCCCTTCACGTACTGGGACTACCGCCAGCTCGCCTTCCCCAAGAACCGCGGCATGCGCATCGACCTGGTGTACGGCAACGAGCCGTTCGCCGCGGCCGTCAAGGACTCCTACGTCGACCGCGAGGAGCGCAAGGGCAAGGGCGCCTCGGATCACGCTCCGGTCGTGGTCGACCTCGACGTGTGACGGCGGGCCGGTGCCCGTCCGGCCGTGCGCGATGCCCGCCCGGACGCGGGCCCCGGCCCCCTGCCTGTGCCAGCGCGCCTGTGGTGCGCATGCCGGTGTGAATGTCACGCTGGGCTTATGAACATCCCTTTCCTGGGCAACAGGAGCAAGAAGTACCGTGTGGCGGTGCTCGCCGAGGACCCCGAGGGGATCGCCGAACTCCTCTCCGAATGCGAGCTGTTGCGTTCCCAGGCGGCCCGGGAGGGGATCGGACTCGACGACACGGCCGCCTCGTTGGAGGCGCTGGACCAGCTTCCGCCGCGCTGGCGCGACGACGAGGAGAACCTGCCCTGGTTCGGTCACGACGCGGGGCTCTACCTGGGAACGGTCCTCGTGCGCACGGTGCCCGGCGCCGTCTGGGTGATCTGGCCCGGCGGGGAACCCGTCGTGCGGCTGGCGTCCGGCCGCGAGATCGACGTCGTGGCCGCCGGGCGCGAGTGGGCCGCGACCGGCACCCCCGAACTGTCCCAGCTGTACGCCGAGGTGGCCGAGAACTGACGTGCGGGCGCGTAAATACGGCTAATGGCGGCGAAGTGCGTGTCGTGCCTCGGCTCCGATCCTGTGTGGATAGTTTGCGGCGACCACGACACAGCTGAAAGTGAGTAGGGCTGCGCATGGCCGTCGATCCGTTGATCGAGCTGCGTGACGTCAACAAGTACTTCGGGGAGCTCCATGTCCTCCAGGACGTCAACCTCACCGTCGGCAGGGGGGAGGTGGTCGTGGTGATCGGCCCTTCGGGGTCGGGGAAGTCGACACTGTGCCGCGCGATCAACCGGCTGGAGCCGATCCGGTCGGGTTCGATCACGCTCGACGGCCGGCCGCTGCCCGAGGAGGGCAAGGCGCTGGCGCGACTGCGGTCCGACGTCGGCATGGTCTTCCAGTCCTTCAACCTGTTCGCCCACAAGACCGTTCTCCAGAACATCTCGCTGGGCCAGGTGAAGGTGCGCAGACGCAAGAAGGACGAGGCCGACGCGCGCTCCCGCGAACTGCTCGACCGGGTGGGCCTCGCCGACCAGGCCGACAAGTTCCCCGCACAGCTCTCCGGAGGCCAGCAGCAGCGCGTGGCCATCGCCCGCGCCCTCGCCATGGATCCCAAGGCGCTCCTGTTCGACGAGCCCACCTCCGCCCTCGACCCCGAGATGATCAACGAGGTCCTGGAGGTCATGCAGCAGCTCGCCCGGGACGGGATGACCATGGTCGTGGTCACCCACGAGATGGGCTTCGCCCGCTCGGCCGCCAACCGCGTGATCTTCATGGACGACGGTCGCATCGTCGAGGACCGCACCCCCGAGGAGTTCTTCACCGCCCCGCGCAGCGACCGCGCCAAGGACTTCCTGTCCAAGATCCTCAAGCACTGAGCGACGGCGTCCGCCCCTGAGCCCACCCGCCCCGGCGGCGGCCGGAGATCACTGCCCGCGCAGCGGAACCGACACGTACGACGGGTCGTCCGCCGGCGAGGAGAAGGTCAGCCGCGCGCCGGACGGGTTGTGCTCGACGTAGAGCGGGTCGACCGTGTCGACGACCAGGGCGAGCCGGTGGCCCGCCGGGACGTCGTAGGCCGTGGAGACCAGGTCCAGGTCGAGACCGAACGGCTTGCCGGGCGTGTGCCCGTGGAAGGTGTACGGCGCGTGGGAGACCAGCTTGCCGAGGCCGAGCGGCCCCACGTCGTAGAGGTAGGCGACGAGGGTGCCGCTCTCCTCGGTCGGGGTGACGGTGGTGTGCAGCGTCGCGGTGCCGCGCACCTGCTGGGCGGTGGCGTACTTCCCGGACTGCCACACGGCGGCCCAGCGGCGGGGGAGCAGGGGGATCGAGGCCACCGGGGGCAGCTTCGCCACCTGGTCGAGGATGCTGGACAGGAAGACGATCCCGCCGTCCGCGCCCGAGTCCACGTCGGTGCGGATCGTGGTGGAGCCCGCGAGGTCGATCTTGTTGCGGGTCGCGGTCGCCGACTTCCAGTCCGGATAGCCCTCGTAACCGCTGGTGGAGCGGGACTTGAGCCGGACCGGCTGCTCGCGGTCGATGCCGTTGTCCTCGCCCTTGAGGTAGTGGTCGAACCAGCGCTCGGTGTCGTTCCACACGTCGTTGGGCAGCCCGAACAGGCCGGGGAGCTCGGCGGTCGCGTGGTCGCCGGGGCGGAACTCCAGGCGCTTCGGACCGGTCAGCCGCTCGTAGAAGGCGGCGGACTGGTTGGGCGGGAAGATCGTGTCGCCCCAGGCGCCGGCGAGCATGATCGCCGTGCCGTTCTTGTTGAGCCGGTCCAGGTAGGTGGCGGGGGAACGTTTCTGCCCCCAGGCGACGATCTCCTTCTCCTTCGACAGGTCGGAGGAGTAGAAGGCCGAGAAGACCTCCTGGGACTCGGCGCTGCGGCGGCCGGCGACGGTGCCGACGGTGTCGAGGACGGCGGCGGCCTGGACGTGCTGGGTGCGGCCGGAGTAGATCGAGTCGATCAGGTCGCCCCAGCCGCTGAGCGAGGCGACGGCCTTGACGCGCGGGTCGTGGGCGGCGGCCAGCAGGCTGATCCCGGCGCCGTACGAGACGCCCGCCATGCCGACGTGTGCCGGGTCGCTCGGGGTGTTCGCGAGCGCCCAGTCGACGACCTCGGCGGCGTCGGCGACATCGTGCGGCCCGGCGACGTCGATCTCGCCGCCGGACTGCCAGAAGCCGCGCACGTTGTAACTGAGCACCACATAACCGGAGTCGGCGAGGCGCCGGGCCTGGGCGAGGTACTCGACCTGCGGGAAGCCCCAGCTCGTCGGCAGCACGATCAGCGGGTGGCGGCGGGTGCCGTCGGCGGGGGTGACCACGTTGGCCTTCAGGACCGTTCCGCCGTCGCCCGCGATGTCGACGAAGCGGACGCCGCCGGTGGCGGCCTGCGCCGCGGGTGCCAGGCCCAGCATCCCGCCGGCGACGAGGGTCGCGGAGACGGCGCCCAGGGCGGTCGCGCGAAGGGCCATGCGGTGCGGTCGTCCCACGGGTCACTCCTCTTGCCTGCGTCATCGCAAAGTGACCCGACGGTAACCGTTCTGACCCCTCGGAGGTAACCGTCGGTAAGTTACGTGGCAGTAACAATTGGCGCGTCGGGAGCCGGGTCCGGCAGGGGGGTCTGGGCCGTCCGGGTCACGTCCTCGACCAGCTCGACCACATCGGGGCCGTACGCCTGGGAGTTGATGACCTTCAGGAGCAGTACGAAGGAGCCGTTCCCGTGTTTGCGGGCCAGCCGCTCGTGATTGCGGACCAGATAGCGGGTGGCGGCCTGGTTGTTGATCGCGCGCTGGCCGCAGAACAGGAACACCGGACGCGCGTCGCGCCGCCGGCCGGCGGTGAGCCGGGCCAGCAGGACGTACTCGGTGACGCCCGGCTCCATGCGGTGGTGCTCGCTGCCTATCTGGAACGCCAGCCGGTCCGGGCCCGGTTCGCGGTCGGTGTTGATGCGGACCCCGGGCAGCATGGCCTGGATGTGGGCCGCCATGCGCCGGTTCGACCCGGGGCCGCCGACGCAGAACTCCGTCCGCTCGCCGAAACCCTGCCGGGCCGCGTCCTGCGTGACCACCTCGGCGCCCGCGCCGCAGTCCTTGATGAGCGCGGAGAGCTCCAGGAGCGCGAACACGTCGTGGCGGTGCACCGCGAGGTCGGGGCTGCCCGCGTCACGGTTGACGACCAGCAGGCACTCCGAGTTCTCCGGCAGCCCGAAGAAGGCCTGCTTGCGCCGGAGCCGGCGCTTCCACAGGTAGGTGCGGGCCAGCCAGCCGAGCGCGGCACTGATGCCGGCCGCGACCACGCCCAGGACGATGTTGCGCACGTCGTCGTTCATGGGCGCGCATGCTAGCGGGCGAGCGCGGCCGGGGCGTACCCGTGTTCGAGGTGTGGCAGTCGTATGACAGTGCCCGGAAGGAGGCTGTCGGGGCCCCGGGAATCTGGTTACGCTGCGCGGACGTTCCTGGACTGGAGGTACGGATGCGTCGCCCTGTCGCGCGGAAACTGTCGGTCCTGGCGGTCTCGGCCGCCGTGGTCACGGTGGGGGCCGCGGCGCCACCCGCCGCCGGGAGAGCCCCTGTTGCGAAGGTCCCGGTCGCCGTCGGCTACGGCGGCGCCGTGGCCAGCGTCGACGCGGACGCCTCCGCGGCCGGCATCGAGGTGCTCCGCAAGGGCGGCAACGCCGTCGACGCGGCCGTGGCCACCGCGGCCGCCCTCGGCGTCACCGAGCCCTACTCCTCCGGCATCGGCGGGGGCGGCTACTTCGTCTACTACGACGCCGACTCCCGTGCGGTGCACACCATCGACGGCCGGGAGACCGCGCCGCTGACCGCCGACTCCGGTCTCTTCCTGGAGAACGGCAAGCCGCTCGCCTTCGCGGACGCCGTCAGCAGCGGTCTGGGCGTCGGCACGCCGGGGACGCCCGCCACCTGGGCGACCGCGCTGCGGGAGTGGGGCAGCGAGAAGCTCGGCACGGTCCTGAAGCCCGCCCAGCGCCTCGCCCGCGAGGGCTTCACCGTCGACGACACCTTCCGCACCCAGACCGCCGCCAACGAGACCCGCTTCCGGTACTTCCCCGACACCGCGGAGCTGTTCCTGCCCGGCGGTCGACTCCCCGTCGTGGGATCGACGTTCAAGAACCCCGACCTCGCCCGGACCTACGGGGAGCTGGCCCGCAAGGGAGTGGGCGCGCTCTACCGCGGCGACCTCGGCGAGGACATCGTCGACACGGTCAACAAGCCGCCCGTGGACCCGGCTTCGGGCTGGAACGCCCGGCCGGGCGAGCTGTCCGCCGAGGACCTCGCGGCCTACCGCGCCACACTCCAGGCGCCCACGAAGACCTCGTACCGCGGGCTGGGCGTCTACTCCATCGCGCCCTCGTCCTCGGGCGGCACGACGGTCGGCGAGGCCCTCAACATCCTGGAGAGGACGGACCTGTCGAAGGCGAGTGAGGTCCAGTACCTGCACCACTACCTCGAAGCCGGCCGCATCGCGTTCGCCGACCGCGGGCGCTGGGTCGGCGACCCCGCCTTCGAGGACGTCCCCACGAAGCAGCTGCTGTCGCAGAAGTACGCCGACTCCCGCGCCTGCCTCATCAAGGACGACGCGGTCCTCACCAGCCCGGTGGCGCCCGGCGACCCGCGGAACCCGGCCGCCTGCGCCACCGGCGGCACCGCCGCTCCGACGACGTACGAGGGCGAGAACACCACGCACCTCACCGTCGCCGACAAGTGGGGCAACGTGGTCTCCTACACGCTCACCATCGAACAGACCGGCGGCAGCGGCATCACCGTGCCCGGCCGCGGCTTCCTCCTCAACAACGAGCTCACGGACTTCTCCTTCGCCCCCGCCAACCCCGCCGTCCACGACCCGAACCTGCCCGGCCCGGGCAAGCGGCCGCGCTCGTCGATCTCGCCGACGATCGTGCTCGACCGCCACGGCAGGCCGGTGGTGGCGCTGGGCTCGCCCGGCGGCGCGACCATCATCACCACCGTGCTGCAGACCCTGACCGGGTTCCTCGACCGCGGACTGCCGCTCGTCGACGCGATCGCCGCCCCGCGGGCCAGCCAGCGCAACGCCGCCCAGACGGAGCTGGAGCCCGCGCTCTACGACGACACCAGCCCCGGCGGGCTGCGGGCCCGGCTGGAGGCCATCGGGCACTCCTTCAAGCTCAACCCCGAGATCGGCGCGGCGACCGGCGTGCAGCGGCTGCCGAACGGCAAGTGGCTGGCCGCCGCGGAGACCGTACGGCGCGGCGGCGGCTCGGCACAGGTGGTGCGACCGGCGCCCTAGCAGCCTCGGTCCGGGCGCGCCGCGGGTCGGGCGCGCCCGCCCCGAGGTGCTGAGGCGCTCAGGTGCTCAGAGTTCGGGGGCGGGCGGTCCGCCGGTGTGCGTGCGGAACGCGAGCCGCCCGTCCTCGACCTCCACCGTCACCCGGTCGCCCTCCGCGACCCGCCCGTCGAGCAGCAGCCGGGACAGCTGGTTGTCGACCTCGCGCTGGATCGTGCGGCGCAGCGGGCGGGCGCCGTACTCGGGCTGGTAGCCGCGCTCGGCGAGCCAGTCGACGGCCGCGTCGGTGAACTCGGCCGTGATGCCCCGGGCCTGCACGAGTTGCCGTGTCCGTTCCAGCAGCAGGTCCGTGATCCGCCGCAGTTGCTCACCCGTCAGCTGCCGGAACACGACGATCTCGTCGATCCGGTTGAGGAACTCCGGACGGAAGTGCTCGCGCAGCGGCCGCAGGATCTGCTCGCGCCGTGCCTCCTCGTCGGCGTCCGCGCCCCCCGAGCCGAAGCCGATGGCGGCGCCGCGCCGTGTGATCGCCTCCGAACCCAGGTTGCTGGTCATCACGATGACCGTGTTGGTGAAGTCGACCGTGCGTCCCTGGGAGTCGGTCAGCCGGCCGTCGTCGAGGACCTGGAGCAGGATGTTGAAGACGTCCGGATGCGCCTTCTCCACCTCGTCGAGCAGGAGCAGCGAGTACGGGTGACGGCGCACGGTCTCCGTCAGCTGCCCGGCCTCCTCGTGGCCGACGTAGCCGGGCGGGGCGCCGACCAGACGGCTCACGGTGTGCCGCTCCTGGTACTCGCTCATGTCGAGCCGGACCATGCGCTCCTCGCTGCCGAACAGCGACTCGGCGAGCGCGCGCGCCAGTTCGGTCTTGCCGACGCCGGTCGGGCCGAGGAACAGGAAGCTGCCGATCGGCCGGTCCGGGCTGGCGAGCCCGGCGCGCGAGCGCAGCACGGCGTCCGCGACGACCCGTACGGCCTCCTCCTGGCCGACGACCCGCTCGTGCAGGTGCTCCTCCAGGGCCAGCAGGCGGTCCTTCTCCTCCTGGGTGAGGCTGGCGACCGGGATGCCCGTCTGCCGGGACACCACCTCGGCGATCGCCTCCGCGGTGACCTCCAGGTGCCGGCCCTCGTCGGAGGTGACCTCGCCGGTCGCCTCCTCGATGCGCTGCTTCAACTCGACGATGCGGTCCCGCAGCCGGGTGGCCTGCTCGTACTGCTCGTCCGCGACCGCCTGGTCCTTGTCACGGGCCAGTTCCTCGGCCTCGCGCTCCATCGCCCGTACGTCCGCACCCTTGGTGCGGGCTCCGAGCCGCACCCGGGCGCCGGCCTGGTCGACGAGGTCGATCGCCTTGTCGGGCAGCCGGCGGTCGGTGAGATAGCGGTCGGACAGCTGCACGGCCGCGACGAGCGCCTCGTCGGTGTACCGGACCTGGTGGTGGGCCTCGTAGCGGTCGCGCAGCCCGCGCAGGATCTCCAGCGCGTCCGCGACGGACGGCTCCGGGACCAGGATCGGCTGGAAGCGGCGGGCGAGCGCCGCGTCCTTCTCGATCCGCCGGTACTCCTCCAGCGTGGTCGCGCCCACGATGTGCAGTTCGCCGCGGGCCAGGGCGGGCTTGAGGATGTTGCCCGCGTCCATCGACCCGCCTTCGCCGCCACCGCCCGCGCCGACCACCGTGTGCAGTTCGTCGATGAAGACGATCAGCTGGTCGGAGTGCGCGCGGATCTCGTCGACGATGGTGTTCAGCCGCTCCTCGAAGTCACCGCGGTAGCGGGTGCCCGCGACCACGGCCGTCAGGTCCAGGGCGACCACGCGCCGCGCGACGAGGACGTCGGGCACGTCCCCGTCCGCGATGCGCTGGGCCAGTCCCTCGACGATGGCGGTCTTGCCGACGCCGGCGTCACCGATCAGCACCGGGTTGTTCTTGCCGCGCCGGGAGAGCACCTCGATGGTCTGCTCGATCTCGTCGTCGCGGCCGATCACCGGGTCGATCCGGCCCTGGCGGGCCAGCTCGGTGAGGTCCGTGCCGTACTTGTCCAGGGTGGGCGTGCCGGTGGGGCGCTGCGGGTCACCGGGACGGGGCGCCTGCGCGGTGTCCGGCTCGTCGTTCGGCAGGCCCGAGGCGGCGAAGCGGGCCGCGTTGAGGATGTGCCCGGCCGCCGAGTCCGGGTTCGAGGCGAGGGCGCTGAGCACGTGCTCCGGGCCGATGTAGCCGGCGCCGCGCGAGCGGGCCAGGTCGTGCGCGTCCAGCAGCGCCCGTTTGGCGGCCGGGGTCAGCGACAGGGACGTGGGCGGAGGCACCTCGCCCGGCGGATGCTGGACCGGGCCCGAGCGCTCGTCGATCTCCGACGCGAGGGTCTCGGGGTCGGCGCCCGCCCGGCTGAGCAGCGAGCGGGTGGGCTCCGCGCCGAGCGCCGCGCGCAGCAGATGCTCGGTGTCCAGATCGCGGCTGCCGTGCTCGGCCGCGTACTGGGCCGCGTCGCGCACGAGCTCCCGCGCGGGCCGGCTGAGGAGCTGGCCGATGTTGATCTGCCGGGGGCCGGGGCGGGGCCCGCCGAAGAAGCGGGCCAGGAACTCGCCGAAGGGGTCGCCGTACCCCTCCGGATGGGAGAAGCCGCTGGTCATGGCGTTCCGTTCGATCGACTTGCGCTGCCGGTGCGGACGGGGGCCCGGTCCGTGCCGGGCTACACCACGATGGCACGATCCGCAGGCCGCGGCATGTCCTGGAGCCCGCGGCCGCCCGGGGGACCGGGGGGCGCGCGGGCCCGCTCGGCGGTCTCGGCCGGCCGGACATCCGCCGGTCGCGGGGCGCCCGCGGTACAGCTGATCGCGGCGTCGCCGGCCCAGCCGTCGGGCGTGGCGCCGAAGCCGGCCGGGAGGGGAGCGCTGTCGCGCAGCCGGTATCCGGCGGGGATGCCGTGCGCGATCGCGTCGTCCACGGACGCGCAGAGCGTGCCGATTACGGTACCGGTATTAGAATGGCCGCATGGTACGCACCCCCCTCACCCCGGAAGAGCGCGAGCGCGGCGAACGGCTCGGGCTGCTGCTGCGCGAGGCCCGCCGCGGCCGGAGCATGGCCGACGTGGCGGCGAGCGCCGGCATCTCCGCCGAGACCCTCCGCAAGATCGAGACCGGCCGCGCCCCCACCCCGGCGTTCTTCACCGTCGCCGCGCTCGCCCGCGTGCTCGGCCTGTCGATGGACGAGCTGGCGGGGCTGTGCGTCCCCGCCCCCGCGTGACACCCTGGGGTCGCTGTCCGCGCCCGGCCGGGTTCACGCGCACGTCGTCGCGTCGGTTTCGAAAACCGGCTGTAGCCGCGCTGTAACACGATGGGTGTTCTCTACGAACCGGAGTGTTCCGGTCGGGGCGGGAGTCGAGCGATGGCTGTGGATCAACTCCCGGGCCAGGTACGGGAGTTCGCGAGCTACCTGAACGGTCTGCTGTCGCGCCTCGATCAGGGCGCCGGCTGGTGCGCGGTGTTCTGGCAACGCGATCCCGACGGCATGCGGGCCTGCCTCGACGGGCGCGAGGTGCCGCCCTGGGACGTGGTGGAGGCGGTGCTCCAGGACCTGGCCGCGGAGTACGGGGCCGCCGTCGCCGAACAGCAGGCGGCTCGGGTCCGGCCGCTGCACGCCGCCGCCCTCGTCGCCCACGACGCCCGGCCCGGCGGCCGTGACGCCCTCGGGGACCGGCTCGACGTGATGCTCCGCGAACAGCGCTACGCCGCCGAACGGCTGGCCGAGCTGGGGCGCAGGCTGCCGTCCGCGGCCACCCACGAGCAGGCCGAGGCCATCCGGCTCGACCTCGCCTGGGCCCACGACGACCACGAACGGGCGACCGCGCGCTGCGCCGAACTCCGCTCCCGGATCGCGGCGTCGGACCGCCTCCCGCCGCCCGCAGCCGGCCCCCGTCCCGCCCGGCGCACCACCGCCGACCCGTCCCGCGAGACCGCCGCCGGGTACGGCACTCCCGCCGGGTACGCGGCGCCTGACGGAGACGCCGACCCCGCCGGGTTCACCGACCCGGCCCCGTACGCCGACCCTGCCCGGTACGAAGCCGCTGCCGGGTCCGGTGCCGCCGGGCCCGCGGCCGGGCGGCCTGGCGACGCCTACGAGGACGAGGCGCCGGCGGCCGAGGCCCCCGCCGCCCGGCCCGCTCCCCCCGAGGACCCGCCCGCCCCGGCCACCGTCCCCAAGCAGCGCAAGCGCCGCCGCGGCAGCGCCCGTTTCGCCGGGATGGCCGAGGAGGAGGACGCCGCCTCCGTCGCCGTACCGCCCGACGCCGAACCCGTGACGCCCGCGCCCGCCCCGACCGGGCGACGCACCCCGCGCGGCGCCCGCTTCGCCGGGGCCGCCACCGAGAGCGCCGGGCGCCCCGAGCCGCGCCGCGAAGCGCTGGACACGGCGGCCCGGCGGGAGACCGTCGAGACGGTCGAACGGCTGGTGCGCCTGCGCGGCGAGGGCCGCAGCGGCGAGGCGCACGCCCTGCTGGCCGAGCTCGCCTCCTGGCCGGCCGCCCGCATCCCGCTGCTCGCGGCCGAACTCCGGCGCGCCGGGCTCACCGCCGACTGGACCACCCTGCTCTGGGAGGCCGCCTCCCTCCCCGCCGACCGGCTCGTCGCCGCGGCCGACGCGCTGGTCGCGGTGGGACGCACGGCGGACGGCGAGCAGATCCTGCGCCAGGGCGTCGCCCGCCCGGCCGCCGAGATCGGACAGGCCGTCCTCGGTCTGGTCGAGGAGGGCAGACGCCGCGAGGTCCGCGCGCTGCTCGACGCCTACGTCCGCGTCCGCACCCCCGAGGAGGCCGCCCGCAGCGTCGCCCCGGCCCCCGAGACCCTCGTGCCCCTCGTGCTGGAGGCCGCCCGGGGCGTCTCGGAGGAACGCCACTGGGACCTCGTGCACGCCCTCAGGGTCGCCGGCTTCACCGCCTGACCCGGGGCGCCCTCTTACGCCGTACGCCCCGCGACTCACCCACCGGAGTGTGAAACGCGATCGACTCGGCGGGTTAACGACGATGGTCTTGGCAAGCCCGTCCCGGAGGCTTACGTTCGTCCCTCTACGACCTTCGTCTACGGGCGTAGAGGCTCTGACGTCCCGTCGAAGGAGCAGCTCATGGCCAACGTCGTACGTGCCGCACTGGTCCAGGCCACCTGGACCGGCGACACCGAGTCCATGGTGGCGAAACACGAGGAGCACGCCCGCGAGGCGGCCCGCCGGGGCGCGAAGATCATCGGGTTCCAGGAGGTCTTCAACGCTCCCTACTTCTGTCAGGTCCAGGAGCCGGAGCACTATCGCTGGGCCGAACCGGTGCCCGACGGGCCGACCGTGCGCCGTATGCAGGAACTCGCCCGCGAGACCGGCATGGTCGTCGTCGTGCCGGTCTTCGAGATCGAGCAGTCCGGTTTCTACTACAACACCGCCGCCGTGATCGACGCCGACGGCTCGTACCTCGGCAAATACCGGAAGCACCACATCCCGCAGGTAAAGGGTTTCTGGGAGAAGTACTACTTCAAGCCCGGCAACCTCGGCTGGCCCGTCTTCGACACGGCCGTCGGCAAGGTGGGCGTCTACATCTGCTACGACCGGCACTTCCCGGAGGGCTGGCGGCAACTCGGTCTCAACGGCGCCCAGCTGGTCTACAACCCGTCCGCCACCCACCGCGGCCTCTCCGCCCACCTCTGGCAGCTGGAGCAGCCCGCGGCCGCGGTCGCCAACGAGTACTTCGTCGCCGCGATCAACCGGGTCGGCGTCGAGGAGTACGGGGACAACGACTTCTACGGGACGTCGTACTTCGTCGACCCGCGCGGGAAGTTCGTCGGCGAGGTCGCGAGCGACAAGGACGAGGAACTCGTCGTCCGTGACCTCGACTTCGACCTGGTCGAGGAGGTCCGGCAGCAGTGGGCCTTCTACCGCGACCGCCGTCCCGACGCCTACGAGGGGCTGGTGCAGCCGTGAGCGAACTCCACGCCCGCCACCGCAGGGTCCTGCCGGACTGGCTCGCCCTCTACTACGAGGACCCGCTGGAGATCACCCACGGCGAGGGCCGGCACGTCTGGGACGCCGAGGGCAACACGTACCTCGACTTCTTCGGCGGCATCCTCACCACCATGACCGCGCACGCGCTGCCCGAGGTCACCAAGGCGGTGAGCGAGCAGGCCGGGCGGATCATCCACTCCTCGACCCTGTATCTCAACCGGCCCATGGTCGAACTCGCCGAGCGCATCGCCCACATCAGCGGCATCCCCGACGCCCGCGTCTTCTTCACCACCTCGGGCACCGAGGCCAACGACACGGCGCTGCTGCTCGCCACCACCCACCGGCGCAGCAACACCGTCCTCGCGATGCGCAACAGTTACCACGGGCGTTCCTTCAGCGCGGTCGGCATCACCGGCAACCGCGGCTGGTCACCGACCTCGCTGTCCCCGCTCCAGACCCTCTACGTGCACGGCGGGGTACGCGGACGCGGCCCGTTCGCCGGTCTCGGCGACGCCGCGTTCATCGAGGCCTGCGTCGAGGACCTGAGGGACCTGCTCGGGCACACCCGTCCGCCGGCCGCCCTGATCGCCGAACCCATCCAGGGGGTCGGCGGGTTCACCTCGCCGCCGGACGGGCTGTACGCGGCGTTCCGTGAAGTGCTGGACGAACACGGGATCCTGTGGATCGCCGACGAGGTGCAGACCGGCTGGGGCCGCACCGGCGAGCACTTCTGGGGCTGGCAGGCGCACGGGCGCAGCGGACCGCCGGACATCGTCACCTTCGCCAAGGGCATCGGCAACGGCACCTCCATCGGCGGCGTCATCGCCCGTTCCGAGATCATGAACTGCCTGGACGCCAACAGCATCTCGACGTTCGGCGGCACCCAGGTCACCATGGCGGCCGGTCTCGCCAACCTCTCCTACCTGCTGGAGCACGACCTCCAGGGCAACGCCCGGCGGGTCGGCGGCCTGCTCATCGAGCGGCTGCGGGCCGTCGCCGCCCAGGACCCCGGGGTACGGGAGGTGCGCGGGCGCGGGCTGATGATCGGCGTCGAGCTGACGAAGCCCGGCACCGACACGGCCGACCCGGACCGGGCGGCCGCCGTGCTGGAGGCGGCCCGCGCCGGCGGGCTGCTGATCGGCAAGGGCGGCGGTCACGACACCAGCGCCCTGCGGATCGCCCCGCCGCTGTCCCTCACCGTCGCGGAGGCCGAGGAGGGCGCCGCGATCCTCGAAGGCGCGCTGAGGAGCACGCAGTAGCGCAGGCCTGAGCCAAGGGAACACCACACCATGACCATCACCCTGGAGCCCTGGGGGCCCGTAGAGCCCCTGGAACCCGCCCTGTCGGTCCGTCAGGTCCTGTCCCTGGAACGGGTGCTGGCCGGGGAGCCCGAGGTGGTGGCAGGCGCGGGCCAGCTCGACCGGCCGGTGCGCTGGGTGCACGTCGCCGAGGCCGCGGACGTCGGCGTGATGCTCAGCGGCGGCGAGATGGTCCTCACCACCGGGGTGCTGCTCGCCGGTGACGAGAACGCGCAGACCGAGTACATCCAGTCCCTGCACCGCGCGGAGGCCGCTGCCGTGGTGCTGGGACTGGGACGGGCGTTCCCCGCACCGCCGGACGGGATGCGGCGCGCCGCCGAGCGGTGCGGGCTGCCGATGGTCGTCCTCCACCGGCCCTTCCCCTTCGCCGAGTTGACGGAGGAGGTCCAGTCCCGGCTGGTCCGCCGCAAGTTCGCCGCCGTCAGTCTGTCGGAGGCGGTGCGGACCGCGCTCACCGGTCTGATCACCGCGGGCGCCCCGCTTCAGCTGCTGCTCGACGAGATCGCCCAGCACGCCGCCTGTCCCGTCGTCGTCACCAACCTCGCCCACCGGGTGCTGGCGACGGCGGGGGAGCGGTCCGCGGTCGACGACGTGCTGCGGGACTGGGAACGCATCGCCCGCCAGGCCGGCGGCAGCGAGGGCGACGGCTGGATCCGCGCCGAGCTGGGCGGACGCGGCGAGCGGTGGGGGCAGATCATGCTCTGCGGCCACCGCGGCGACACCGCCGGCGGACGGCTCCTCGCCGACCGGGCCGCCGAGGCCCTCGTCCTGCACCGCATGCTCGGCGGCGCCTCCGCCCACACCTGGGAGGAGCAGTCGGCGCAGAGTCTGCTCACCGACCTGGTCTCCGGTGTCGTCCCGGCCCGGCAACTGCTGCCCCGGGCCCGGGCGGCCGGCCTCCCCGTCAACCGGCGCACCTTCGTCCCGCTCGTCGTCCGTGACGGCGACCCCGCCCAACTGGAGCGCATGCTGCGGCTGCTGGGGATGCCGGGGCTGGTCGCCGAGCTCGCCGACGGGGCCACCGCCGTGCTGCTCAGCCTCGCCCGCGACCAGGACGCGGAGGCGCTCGCCGCGCACTTCGCCGCCCGGCTGCGGACCGAGTCGGGGGAGAGCCATGCGGTCGTCGCGGCGGCCGCCCCGCGCACCGTCTGGGACGACGTGTCCGCCGGGCTGCGCGAGGCCCAGCATGTCGCGGACGCCGTGGCCGACTCCTCGGCCGCCCTCGACCTCCCGGCCGTCGTCCGCCTCAAGGACGTCCATCTGCGCGGCCTGGTACGGCTGCTGCGGGACGACCCGCGGGTGCAGTCCTTCGCCGAGCGGGAGCTGGACGGCCTGCTGTGCGCGGCGGGCGACGACCTGCTCGCCGTCCTGCGGACCTATCTCGCCACCGGGCGCAACAAGTCCCGCACCGCACAGCTCCACCATGTCTCGCGGCCCGCCCTGTACCGCCGGCTGGAGGCGATAGAGGGCCGGCTCGGCGTGGACCTCGACGACTTCGAACAGGCCGCCTCGGTGCACATCGCGCTGCTCGCGCACGACGCGCAACAGGGCTGACCGCGGACGGTCGGCAACAGCCCAGAAACATGGAACGACCAGGGAAAACGGTGGTGAAACATGGGTCCGGAAAGACGTGACACGGTGGCACGCCGGACGCCCCGAGGCGTGACACCGTGCCACTCAGAGCAGGCGCGCGGGCTTCCTAGGCTCCTCGTACACCGAGCGACCGGAGGTCCCGATGAGCAGAGTGATCCGTGCCGCCGTCTTCCAGACGGCCTGGACCGGCGACAAGGAATCGATGATCCAGGTCCACGAGCAGGCGGTCCGCGACGCGGCCGCGCAGGGCGCTCAGGTCCTGTGTTTCCAGGAGCTGTTCTACGGACCGTACTTCTGCCAGGTCCAGGACCCGCAGTTCTACGAGTACGCCGAGCAGATCCCGGACGGCCCGATCGTGAAGCGTTTCCAGGCGCTCGCCCGGGAGCACGGCATCGTCCTGGTGCTGCCGATGTACGAGGAGGAGCAGCCGGGCGTCCTGTACAACACCGCCGCCGTGATCGACGCGGACGGCTCGTACCTCGGCAAGTACCGCAAGCACCACATCCCGCAGGTGAAGGGATTCTGGGAGAAGTTCTACTTCCGGCCCGGGAACGTGGGCTGGCCCGTCTTCGACACGGCCGTCGGCAGGGTGGGCGTCTACATCTGCTACGACCGCCACTTCCCGGAGGGCTGGCGCGCGCTGGGGCTGGAGGGCGCCGAGATCGTCTTCAACCCCTCGGCGACCTCGCGCGGCCTGTCCGCCTACCTGTGGCAGCTGGAGCAGCCGGCGGCGGCCGTCGCCAACGAGTACTTCGTCGGCGCGATCAACCGGGTCGGCGTCGAGGAACTCGGCGACAACGACTTCTACGGGACCTCGTACTTCGTGGACCCGGAGGCCCAGTTCGTCGGCGAGGTGGCGAGCGACAAGGAGAGCGAACTCGTCGTCCGCGACCTCGACATGGCCAAGCTGCGCGAGGTCCGCGACCGCTGGCAGTTCTACCGGGACCGCCGCCCGGAGGCCTACGGCCCGCTGACCGCACCGTAAGACCCGAGGCCCCCGCGCCCCCGCCGGGGGCGCGGGGCAGCGTCCGTGTGCGGCTCCGCCGCGGGGCGCGACCGGCCTCGAACGACCCGCACGCCACGACCACAACCCAGCGGAGCGTCCACGCATGAGCACCCGTACCGTCATCCGCGGCGGCCTCGTCGTCACCGCGTCCGACGAGATCCACGCCGACGTCCTGATCGAGGACGGCCGTATCGCCGCCCTCGCCGCCTCCGGTACCACGGCCGCCGAGGCCTGGACCGCCGAGCGGGTCATCGACGCCACCGGGAAGTACGTGATCCCGGGCGGGGTCGACGCCCACACCCACATGGAGCTGCCCTTCGGCGGCACCTTCGCCTCCGACACCTTCGAGACCGGCACCCGGGCGGCCGCCTGGGGCGGCACGACGACGATCGTCGACTTCGCCGTGCAGAGCGTCGGACGCAGCCTGCGCGACGGGCTGGACGCCTGGCACGCGAAGGCCGAGGGCAACTGCGCGATCGACTACGGCTTCCACATGATCGTCTCCGACGTCAACCAGGACACCCTGAAGGAGATGGACCTGCTGGTGGAGGAGGGCGTCACCTCCTTCAAGCAGTTCATGGCCTATCCCGGCGTCTTCTACAGCGACGACGGCCAGATCCTGCGCGCCATGCAGCGCTCCGCCGAGAACGGCGGACTGATCATGATGCACGCGGAGAACGGCATCGCCATCGACGTCCTGGTCGAACAGGCGCTGGCCCGCGGCGAGACGGATCCGAGGTACCACGGCGAGGTCCGCAAGGCCCTCCTGGAGGCCGAGGCCACCCACCGCGCCATCAAGCTCGCGCAGGTCGCGGGTGCTCCGCTGTACGTCGTGCACGTATCGGCGATGGAAGCGGTTGCGGAACTGGCCCGGGCGCGCGACGAGGGGCTCAACGTCTTCGGCGAGACCTGTCCGCAGTACCTGTTCCTGTCGACGGACAACCTCGCCGAGCCCGACTTCGAGGGCTCGAAGTACGTCTGCTCGACGCCGCTGCGGCCCAAGGAGCACCAGGCCAAGCTGTGGCAGGGCCTGCGGACCAACGACCTCCAGGTCGTCTCCACCGACCACTGCCCCTTCTGCTTCGTGGGCCAGAAGGAGCTCGGCCGGGGCGACTTCTCGAAGATCCCCAACGGTCTGCCGGGGGTCGAGAACCGGATGGACCTGCTGCACCAGGCCGTCGTCGACGGGCACATCAGCCGCCGCCGCTGGATCGAGATCGCCTGCGCCACCCCGGCCCGCATGTTCGGCATGTACCCGAAGAAGGGCACCATCGCCCCGGGCGCCGACGCCGACGTCGTGATCTACGACCCGCACGCCGAGCAGATCGTCTCCGCGCAGACGCACCACATGAACGTCGACTACTCGGCCTACGAGGGCAAGCGGCTCACCGGCCGCGTCGAGACGGTCCTGTCGCGGGGCGAACTCGTCATCACCGAGCGGGAGTACACCGGACACGCCGGGCACGGCGCCTACACCCCGCGCTCCACCTGTCAGTACCTCAACTAGGAGCAGCGCACATGGACTTCGGACTCGTCCTGCAGACCGACCCGCCGGCCTCGAAGGTCGTCGAGCTGATGAAGCGTGCCGAGGAGAACGGCTTCACGTACGGCTGGACCTTCGACTCCGCCGTGCTCTGGCAGGAACCGTTTGTGATCTACAGCCAGATCCTCGCGAACACCAGCAGGCTGACGGTGGGCCCGATGGTGACCAACCCGGG
Source organism: Streptomyces sp. 3330 (assembly GCF_031456635.1). Taxonomy (NCBI): domain Bacteria; kingdom Bacillati; phylum Actinomycetota; class Actinomycetes; order Kitasatosporales; family Streptomycetaceae; genus Streptomyces; species Streptomyces sp. 3330. The sequence continues at coordinate 18,095 of NZ_JAVDVA010000013.1, read as the reverse complement.
CACCCGCACCTGGGAGGTCACCGCCTCCACCTTCGCCACCCTCAACGACATGTTCGGCAACCGCACGGTGTGCGGCATCGGCCGCGGCGACTCCGCGATGCGGGTCGCGGGCCGCACCCCCAACACCCTCGCCCGGATCAGCGCGGCCATGAAGGTCATCAGGGCGCTCGCCTCGGGGCAGGAGGCCGACCTCGGCGGCACGGTCGTCAAGTTCCCGTGGATCAAGGAGGACGCCCGGCTCCCCGTCTGGATGGCCGCGTACGGCCCCAAGGCGCTGAAGATGACCGGCGAGGAAGCCGACGGCTTCATCCTCCAGCTCGCCGACCTCTACCTCACCGAGTACATGGTGAAGGCCGTCAAGGACGCCGCCGTCGCCGCAGGACGCGACCCCGCCGAGGTGAAGATCTGCGTCGCCGCCCCGGCGTACGTCACCGCGGACGACTCGCCCGAGGCGCTCGCCCACGCGCGGGAGCAGTGCCGCTGGTTCGGCGGGATGGTCGGCAACCACGTCGCCGATCTCGTGTCCAAGTACGGAGAGCACTCCGCCGCCGTACCGGACGAACTCACCGACTACATCAAGTCCCGCGAGGGGTACGACTACTCGCACCACGGGCGGGCCGACAACCCCGACACCGCGTTCGTGCCCGACGAGATCGTCGACCGGTTCTGCATCGTCGGACCGGTCGAGAAGCACATCGAGAAGCTCGAGGCACTGCGCGCGCTGGGCGTGGACCAGTTCGCCGTCTACGACATGCACGACGCCCAGGAGGCCACCATCGACGCCTACGGGACGCGGGTGATCCCGGCCGTCAACGGCTGACCCGCACCCGGAACGCCGTCCGGCGCACCGCCGCCGGACGGCCCCGGAAACCGCATGAAACCGCTCCACTCCCCGTTTCCCCACCCCAGTTCTCCCCTCCTCCGGCGTCCGGGGGAGGGGGTGGCGGGACCGGGGAAGGGCAGGCACCCTCCCCCCACACTCCCTTCCCCGGCCCCGCCGGCCCGCACGGCCTTTCCGGATCCGCCCCTCGTTTGATTGGCCTGCCCATGACCGACACCGCTCCCACGGCCATACCGCCGACCTCCCAAGTCACCCTCGCCGACGGCCGGGTGGAGATCGCCCCTGGTTCGCCGCAGCCCAGCGGCCCCTACGCCAACGAGGACCTGCTTCCGGTCCCCGTGGAGAAGCGCACCTGGACCACGTACAACTTCTCCGCGCTGTGGGTCGGCATGGCCCACAACACGGCGTCGTGGACACTCGCCTCCGGTCTGATCGCCGTCGGCATGGACTGGAAGCAGGCGGTGCTCACCATCGCCCTGGCCAACGTCATCGTGCTGATCCCGATGCTGCTCACCGGGCACGCGGGGCCGAAGTACGGCATCCCCTTCCCGGTCTTCGCCCGTGCCTCCTTCGGGATCCGCGGCGCCAACCTGCCCGCCGTCGTCCGGGCGTTGGTGGCCTGCGGCTGGTTCGGCATCCAGACCTGGATCGGCGGCGAGGCGATCTACTTCCTCGCCGGGAAACTGATCGGAAACGGCTGGAGCGACGCCGGTGAGATCGGCGGCTACGCCTGGACGATGTGGCTGTCGTTCGCGATCTTCTGGGCGATCCAGGTCGCGATCATCTACCGGGGCATGGAGACGATCCGGCGCTTCGAGAACTGGGCGGCGCCCTTCGTCCTCGTCGGCGCGCTGGTGATGCTGATCTGGATGAGCAACAAGGCAGGCGGTTTCGGCCCGTTGCTCGACCAGCCGTCGAAGCTCGGCTGGGGCGGCGACTTCTGGAAGCTGTTCTGGCCGTCCCTGATGGGCATGATCGGTTTCTGGTCGACGCTGTCGCTGAACATCCCGGACTTCACCCGGTACGGAAAGTCGCAGAAAGCGCAGACCTGGGGACAGGCGCTCGGTCTGCCGACCACCATGACGCTGTTCGCGCTGCTGTCGGTGATGGTCACCTCCGGGTCGCAGGCGGTGTACGGCGAGACGATCTGGGATCCGGTACAGCTCGCCGCCAAGACCGACAACGTCTTCGGCCTGCTGTTCGCGCTGGTGACCGTGCTGGTGGCGACCCTGTCCGTGAACGTCGCGGCGAACCTGGTCTCGCCCGCCTTCGACTTCTCCAACATCGCGCCCCGGAAGATCAGTTTCCGTACCGGCGCCCTCGCCACCTGTGTCATCGGCGTGCTGATCTTCCCGTGGAAGCTGTACTCCGACCCGCAGGGCTACATCTTCACCTGGCTCGGCCTGGTCGGCGGACTGCTGGGCACGGTCGCCGGCATCCTCATCGCCGACTACTGGATCCTGCGCCGCGGCAAGCTCGACCTGACCGACCTGTACCGCACCGGCGGCCGCTACTGGTACGACGGCGGCTGGAACTGGCGGGCCGTGGTGGCCTTCGTGACCGGCGGAGTGCTCGCCGTCGGCGGCGCGAGCTTCAAGCCGCTGGTCGACGGACGGCCGATCCCCGCGCTGGAATCCCTCGCCGACTACGGCTGGGCGGTCGGGCTCGGCACCTCGATGGTGCTGTACCTGGCCCTGATGCTGCTGCTGCCCGCACGGCAGGAGCAGGACGCCGTCTGACGGGTGGGACGGGAACGGCCGGAAGAGCGACCGGGCTCTTCCGGCCGGCCCGTGTTCCGGTCCGTGCGGTGCGCGGCGGGAGCGCTCAGCTCTTCAGGCTGTTCACCAGGGCGGCCACCACTTCCTTCGCGGCCTTGATCGCACCCTTGTTGATCTCGTCGGTGCTGGGCGCCTTCTTCGTCTCGAAGTCGCTGCCGTTGTAGTTGACGACCACGAGTGCGTTGGACACCCGGGCGATGACGACGCCCTCACGGGTCTGCTGCTTGTCCTCGGTCGTGAGGTTCACCACCGAATAGGCCTCGTCGCCGAGTCCCGGGACCGCGCCGCCGCCGCTCTTCTCGCCGGTCCGCTCCTTGTACGAGGTCTGCGCCGCGTCGTCCGACTCCGTGATCTCGAAGGAGACGTCCAGCCACCGGTAGTCGTATCCCTTGAGCGCGTTCCAGGAGCAGGTGCGGCGCAGGTCCGTGTCCGTGGAGGGGATCTCCTTGCCCGCCGTCTTGGCGCCCGGCACGAGAGAGGTGATCGTCTTGGCGGCGATGCCGGTGCACGGGGCGGGCGCGGCGGCGTACGTCTTGGACACGGCCGTGGAGGAGGGGCCGGTCGTCTTCTCGGACTGGGTCTTCTGCGTGTCCTTGGCCGCCGTGTCCTGCGTTTCGGTGAGCGGGCCGGACGACATCGCCCAGCCTGCGCAGGCGAGCACGACCACGGGAGTCAGGCGCGCGGTGAGGGCGAGCGGCAGTGGGAGTGAGCGCACGGCGCACTTTCGTGGGGGACGGTGCGGACGGAGTCCGCGGTGCGGACGGGAAACGCCAGTGTCACACGACTCCCTGTGGGGCGGAAGTGCGAACTCGCTCCGTGGCTGCGCGGTGACGAAGGGGCCCCGCCCAACCGGGACATCACGGCCCTTCGTGAGACATCTTCACCGCCCGCCCGCCTGTGCCGCCTTCTCGCGAAGCCGGACACGACGCCCTCACGCGGCCGCCCCCGGCGGCCTGTTCGTGATGCGGGGGACGGCTGCGCGACGGGCGGGTGCGTACGATCCGGGGAGCGGCCGCAGCGCAGTGAGGAGCCTCCCGTGTTCACCACCCGCCCCACCCTGCAGGGCACCTTCGGCATGGTGTCGTCCACGCACTGGCTGGCCTCGCAGTCGGCGATGGCCGTCCTGGAGGCCGGCGGCAACGCCTACGACGCGGCCGTGGCGGGCGCCTTCGTGCTGCACGTCGTCGAACCGCATCTCAACGGGCCCGCGGGCGAGGTGCCCGTCCTGCTCGCTCCGGCCGGTGGCGAGGTGCGCGTGCTGTGCGGACAGGGAGTGGCGCCGGCGGGCGCGACCGTCGCCCGCTACCGGTCGCTCGGCCTGGACCTCGTCCCCGGCACCGGCCCGCTGGCCGCGGCCGTGCCCGGCGCGTTCGACGCCTGGATGCTCCTCCTGCGCGACCACGGCACCAAGTCCCTCGACGAGGTGCTCACGTACGCCATCGGGTACGCCGAACACGGACACGCGCCCGTGGAGAACGTCGGCGCGACCGTCGGGGCGGTACGGGAGCTGTTCGAGACGGAGTGGACGTCCTCGGCGGAGGTCTACCTGCCGGGCGGGCGGCCGCCCCGCCCGGGCGCGCTGCTGCGCAACCCCGCCCTCGCCGCCACCTGGAGGCGGCTGCTCGCCGAGACCGCCGGGGCGGGCGACCGGGAGGCGCGGATCGAGGCCGCACGGGAGGTGTGGCGGACCGGGTTCATAGCCGAGGCGCTCGTCCGGCAGGCCGCCCGGCCCACCCTGGACACCAGCGGGGAGCGCCACACCGGCACGCTCACGGCCGCCGACCTCGCCGGCTGGTCCGCGTCCTACGAGGCGCCGGCGACGTACGACTGGAACGGCTGGACGGTGTGCAAGGCCGGCCCCTGGAGCCAGGGCCCGGCCCTTCTCCAGCAGCTCGCCCTGCTGCCGCCCGAGCTGCCCGCGTACGGCTCCGCCGACTACGTCCATCTCCTCATCGAGGGCTGCAAGCTCGCCATGGCCGACCGCGAGGCCTGGTACGGCGACGCGGCCGAGGTCCCGCTGGGCGAGTTGCTCGCCGCCGGTTACAACGCGGAGCGGCGGGAGCTGATCGGCGACAAGGCGTCGTACGAGCTGCGGCCCGGCAGCCCCGGCGGACGCACCCCGCGCCTCAGCGCGCACGCGTACGTGGTCGCCGCCGACGACCCCGCCTTCGACCCCATGGGCGCCGGCGAGCCGACGGTCGCCGGGCGCGGCGCGTCCCCCGTGCCGGGCGAACCGGAGGTCGGTGCGGAGGGGGCCACCCGGGGGGACACCTGCCACCTCGACGTCGTCGACCGCTGGGGCAACATGGTCGCCGCCACGCCCAGCGGCGGCTGGCTGCAGTCCAACCCGGTCGTGCCCGAGCTGGGCTTCCCGCTCGGCACCCGGCTCCAGATGACCTGGCTGGAGGAGGGCCTGCCGAACTCGCTGACGCCCGGCCGCCGCCCCCGCACCACCCTCACCCCCTCGATCGCGCTGCGCGGCGGGGTGCCGGTGCTGGCGTTCGGCACCCCGGGCGGTGACCAGCAGGACCAGTGGCAGCTGCACTTCCTGCTGGCCGTCGCGCTGCGCGCGCGGGTGCGCGGCGGTCTCGACCTCCAGGGCGCGATCGACGCCCCGAACTGGCACAACGACGCCTTCCCGGGTTCCTTCTACCCGCGCGGCATGCGGCCGGGCAGCGTCACCGTGGAATCCCGGATGCCGGCCGGCGTGGTGGAGGAGCTGCGGCGGCGCGGCCACGACGTGACGACGGGCGACCCGTGGTCCGAGGGCCGGCTGTGCGCGGTCGCCCGCGACCCGGAGACCGGGATCCTGCTCGCGGCCGCGAACCCGCGCGGGATGCAGGGGTACGCGGTGGGTCGCTGACGCTGACGCTGACGCGGGTTCGGGTTCGGGTTCGGGTTCGGGCGGGACTCGGCCGCGCCCGTCGGTGAGGTCGCCGCCGCGCTCCTGTTCTTCATCCCGATTCCACCCGGGATGCACCGGGCGGGTGGGGATTGTCAGTGGGGCGTGCTCTCATGGAGGCATGATCGAAGACACGGAAACCATCGACGAGTTTCTCGCCCGCCACTCGGCCGACGTGGAGGAGGCGGTCCGCAAGGCCGCCGCGGCCGAGATCATGCCCCGCTTCCGGCAGCTCGGCGCGCACGAGATCGACCAGAAGAGCGGACCGCACGACCTGGTGACGGACGCCGACCGCAACGCGGAGCTCCACCTCACCGCAGCCCTCGGCGCCCTGCTGCCCGGCTCGGTCGTCGTGGGCGAGGAGGCCGTGCACGCCAACCCGGCCACCTACGAGGCGATACAGGGCGACGCGCCGGTCTGGATCGTCGACCCCGTGGACGGGACACGGCAGTTCGTGCACGGCGACGACGGCTTCTGCACCCTGGTCGCGCTCGTCCGGCACGGCGTCCTGCTCGCGTCCTGGACCTACGCCCCGGCCCGCGACCAGCTGGCCACGGCCGTGCGCGGCGGCGGCGCCTTCCTGGACGGCGAGCGGCTGTTCGCCGGCCCGCCCGAGCCGGGCCGTGACCTGGTGGTGGCCACCTCCCACCCCGACTACACGACCGCCGACCAGAAGAGCGCCCTGCTGGGGCTGTGGACGGACGGGGTCGCCCCGCGCGCGTGCGGATCGGCCGGCCTCGAGTATCTGGCCATAGCCCGGGGTGAGGTGGACGCCACGGCGTTCTCCTGGGAGGCGGCCTGGGACCACGCGGCCGGGCTGCTCCTGGTGGAGGAGGCGGGCGGCGCCCATCTCACCCTGGACGGCGGACCGTTCCGTGTCACGGGCGGCAACTCCCTGCCGTTCACGGCGGCCCGGGACGCGGCGACGGCTCGGCGCGTGGCGAGCCTGCTGTCGGGAGCCGGGCCTCAGCCGAGGTGAGGTCGGGCGGGGAGGATCCCGTGCCGGCAATTCCACGGGGTCCGGAGCCGCTGCGCTCCGGCCGGGCGCGAGCGAGGCACCGCCGGGTCGAGAGACCCTGGGCCGGGTCCGGTCGTGTCCGGCCGTGTCCGTGGGGGCCCCTCTCCGGCGGCGCCCCCTGAGGGCGGGTCGGCCGGGGCGTCCGGGGCGGCGCCGGGGGCCCCGCGCCGCCGGTGTCGTCGTACCCCCGGCATATCCTGATCGCGGGGGCCACCGGTCTACGGAGGCCACCGGCTGACGAAGGGGTCGAAGTGCCGTCGATGCTCGATGCGGTCGTGGTGGGAGCGGGGCCCAACGGGCTGACCGCGGCGGTGGAGCTGGCCAGGCGTGGCTTCTCCGTGGCGCTCTTCGAGGCGCGGGACACCGTGGGCGGAGGAGCACGCACCGAGGAACTCACCCTGCCGGGCTTCCACCACGACCCGTGCGCCGCGGCGCACCCCCTCGGCGTCAACTCGCCCGCGTTCCGCGCACTGCCCCTGGAGCGCTACGGCCTGGAGTGGCTGCACCCCGAGCTGCCCATGGTCCACCCGTTCGCCGACGGCAGCGCCGCGGTCCTGTCGAGGTCGGTCGCCGAGACGGCCGCGTCCTTCGGGCCGCGCGACGCGGGCACGTACCGCCGCCTGGTCGAGCCTTTCCTGCCCAAGTGGGACACCCTGGCCCGCGACTTCATGTCACTGCCGCTGACCGCGCTCCCGCGCGACCCGGTCACCCTGGCCCGTTTCGGCCTGGTCGGCCTGCCGCCCTCCAGCTGGCTCACCCGACGCTTCCGCGACGAGCGGGCCAGGACCCTCTTCGCCGGACTCGTCGGGCATGTCATGGCCCCGCTGAGCGGCTTCGCCACCGGGGCCATCGGGATGGTCTTCGCCCTCGCCGCGCACGCCCGCGGCTGGCCGGTGGCCCGCGGCGGCTCCCAGTCCCTCTCGGACGCCCTCGCCGCCTACCTCAAGGACCTCGGCGGCAGCATCCACACCGACTACGAGGTGAAGCGCCTCGACGACCTGCCCCCGGCCCGGGCCTACGTCTTCGACACCTCGCCCACCGCGCTCGGCCGCATCGCGGGCTTCGGCAACTACTACGAGGGATACCGGTACGGACCCGGCGTCTTCAAGATCGACTACGCGTTGGACGGACCGGTCCCGTGGACCGCGAAGGAGGCCCGCGTCGCCGGCACCGTGCAGATCGGCGCGGACAGCGCGGAGATCGGCGCCGCCCTCCGAGCCGTCTCCCGGGAGAACCGGGCGCCCGACCGGCCCTTCATGATCACGGTGCAGCCCGGCGTCGTCGACCCCGGCCGCGCCCCGGCCGGCCGGCACGTCTTCTGGGCCTACGGCCATGTGCCCAGCGGCTGGACCGGTGATCTCACCGACGCCATGGAGCGCCAACTGGAGCGCTTCGCCCCGGGGTTCCGCGACCGGGTCCTCGCGCGGGTGAGCGCGGGCCCCGCCGAGCTCGCCGCCCGCAACGCCAACTACGTGGGCGGGGACATCGCCTCCGGAGCGGTCTCCGGGCTCCAGATCCTGCTGCGGCCCAAGCTGACCCCGTTCCCCTACGCCACGCCCCACCCGGCCGTCTTCATCTGCTCCTCGGCCACCCCGCCCGGCCCGGGCGTGCACGGCATGTCGGGTCACAACGCGGCGAAGGCCGTCTGGCGCCGGCTGCGGCAACAAGGATGACCGGCCGTCCGGTCCGGTTGGTATATACGCAGGCATGACCACGATCACGCTCGTCCAGGGCGACATCACCCGGCAGTCCGTCGACGCCATCGTCAACGCGGTCAACTCCTCACTGCTCGGCGGCGGGGGCGTCGACGGCGCCATCCACCGCCGGGGCGGCCCCGAGATCCTCGCCGAGTGCCGTCGGCTGCGCGCCTCGCACTACGGCAAGGGTCTGCCCACCGGCCGGGCGGTGGCCACGACCGCGGGTGAGCTGGACGCGCGCTGGGTGATCCACACCGTGGGCCCCGTGTACAGCGCCACCGAGGACCGGTCGGAGCTGCTGGCCTCGTGCTTCCGGGAGTCGCTGCGGGTCGCGGACGAGGTCGGCGCCCGCACCGTCGCCTTCCCGGCGGTCTCCGCGGGCATCTACGGCTGGCCGATGGACGACGCCGCCCGGATCGCCGTGGAGACGGTCCGGGCCACGCCGACGGACGTCCAGGAGGTCAGGTTCGTCCTCTTCGACGAGCAGGCCTTCGCGGCCTTCGCCCGGCAGGCCGACTGACGGCCCCGGCCCGCCCTCCGCCCGGCCGTTCGGCCTGGCCGGCCGCGCTGGTGGCACCGGAAGGGTCACCCACGCGGCCGGTGGGCAGGGAGTGGTCGTCGGGCCGGGTCAGCCCTCGATGCGGTGGGTGGTCCAGAAGGACGTCAGGTCCGTGGTCGTGGCGGCCTGGGCGGCGGCCTTGAACTCGGCCGTGGTCGAGACGCCGTACCCGTGCGAAGTGGCGTAGTCCTTCAGCAGCTTGGCCATCGCGGTGTCGCCGATGAGCCGCCGCAGGTCGTGCAGGGCGCACTTGCCGTAGCCGTAGACGACGGTGGAGTACCGGGAGGAGTGGGTGTCCCAGTACGCCATCGAGTTGGTGATCTTCTCGGCGGACGAGGCCCACGAGACGCTGCTCCAGCAGCCGGTGCCCGTCTTGCCCAGCGCCAGATCGGTGGCGTAGTCGGTGAACGACTCGTCCAGCCAGGGGCTGTTGTACTCGTCGTCGCCGACGATCCCGTACCACCACTGGTGGCCGATCTCATGGGTCAGCGCGGTGGTGCTGACCAGGTCGAGGACGAACCCGGGGTACTCCATGCCGCCGAACCAGAAGTTGTTGTCGATGACCGCGTCCAGCTCGCCGTACGGATAGGCGCCGAAGCGGGAGGCGTGCGCGTCCACGGCGGTCTTGGCGGTGGTGAGCATGGACTGCGCGTTGGCCGAGCTGATGCCCGTGACGGAGTAGACGTTGATCGGGGTCCCGGCGGTCGAGGTGCCGGAGATCTTGCTGAACGGGCCCGCCGCCCACGCGAAGTCACGGACCTTGGTGGCGGTGGCCGTGGTGACGGTGCGGCCGCTGGTGCCGGCGGCGTCGACCGAGGCGCCGGTGGCCGGCACCAGGAGGGTGGTCGGATGATCGAGGGTCACCTTGAAGTCCGCGGCCAGCGAGTAGAACGACTCGCCGTTGTTCGTGTACGGGTCCAGATGCCAGCCCGCGCCGTCCTTCACCGCCAGCAGGGGCAGCGCGTTGCCGATGAAGCTGAACGCCCCGTCGTAGCCGAACCGGTCGGCGCCGTTGGGCACGGTGATGCCCAGGTCGAAGCCGATCGTGGCGCTCTGCCCCTGGGCGAGGGGACTGGCGAGGGTGATCCGGAGGGCCGTGCAGCCGACCGACAGGGCGCCCGCGGCGCCGCCGGTGACGTTGCCGACCGTGATCGGCATCGAGGTGCAGGTGCCGTGGTAGTTGTCCCAGAGCCGCAGGTACACCTCGCCGAGCGTGTTCGCGGAGGCGTTGGTGAAGGTCGCGCTCTCGTGACCGGTCCAGACCGTGCCGGCCGTGTTGCTGGTCAGGCTGACGGTGTACGACGGCGCCGCCGGGGTGCGGGTGGAGTCGGCGGGCGGAACGGTGTCGCCGGAGGTGTCGAGCGCGAAATCGTCGAGGACGAAGCTCGACTGGAGGCTGGAGTCCTCGGTGCCGGTGAAGGCGAGGCTCACGGTCTGGCCCGCGAACGCCGACACGTCGAACGACTTCTGGACGTAGCCGGTGTTCTTGTCGAGGTTCGAGTACGTGGCCAGCGTCGTCGTGCCGATCTTGGCCGTCAGCTTGTCGTACGCGGTGGACGAGGTCGTCTCGGCCGTGTCGATGTGCAGCCAGAACGTGAGGGTGGCGGTGGCGCACCCGGACGGGATCGTGACGCTCTGCGAAAGGGTGTCGGTGTGGGTGCCGCCGACGCCGTCCAGCCAGGCGAACGCGGTGCCGCCGTGGGCACTCTGCCCGGTGCGGCTGGTGATCACGCTCGTCGACGACTGGGTCCAGGGCGGGACGCCGCTCTCGAAGCCGCCGTTCGTGATCACCTGAGCGGGGGTGCAGGCGCCGGCCGCGGCGGCCGCCTTCGCGGGTGCCGCAGCCGCGCGCCCGTGCGCGGTGCCGGCGGTGGAGGTGACGCCGGTGGAGGCGGTGCCGGCCGGTGCGGTGGCTGCCGTCGGGGCGGTGACCCCGGGTGCGGCCGCGACCGGGGCGGCCCGCTCCGGCATGGCTGCCGCGGGCGTGGCGGGGAGCGAGACGGCGGCCAGCGCGGCGAGGGTGAGCGCGCTCGCGACGACGGCCTTGCGGGGGGTGGGTCTCACACGTGGCTCCTTTGCGGCGGCCGGGATCCCGGCCTGCTCGGTTGCTGTCCCCGACGGCGTGGGTGTGCCGCAGGGCGGTGCGCGACGGCTGCCGGAAGCGTGACAGATTTGACGCGGCCATGCCATCAGGTGCCGGTAAAGGGTCCACCCGGATGCGAGGGAGGGCTTGAGGGTGGGGGAGGCGCGAGGGCGGGCGAGGCCTTGAGGGTGGGGGAGGCCTTGAGGGTGGGGTGGTTTTGAACGTGTTCAATTACGCGCGTACGCTACCCCCATGAGCGACCGAGCCGCCCTTCTGAAGGGCATCCGTGCGTGGTTGGCCTTCTTCGTCGTGTGCCTGGTGCTCAGCGGGGTCACGGCCTTCCCGCTGGTGCACGAACTTCACTGGGTCGAGGCGCTGTTGCGCCACCTGTCCGTTCCCGAGCATCTGCCCGGCCTCATGGCCTGGATCGAGCGCGTCCGGCGCGGCCTCGACGCCGCCGACGCCGAACACCCCTTCCTCCTCTACGGGACGGACTGGCTGGCCTTCGCCCATCTCGTCATCGCCGTCGCGTTCTACGGGCCCTGGCGCGACCCGGTCCGCAACATCTGGGTCGTCGAGTTCTCGATGATCGCCTGCGCCGGGATCATCCCGCTCGCGCTGATCTGCGGACCGCTCCGGGGGATTCCCCTCTGGTGGAGCGTGATCGACATGTCGTTCGGGGTGTTCGGGGTGATCCCGCTCCACGTGGTGCGCAACAAGATCAAGCGGCTGGAGTCGATGACCGCAGGCGTTCCCGTACCGGCCGCCGCCTGAGTGCGACCCGTGCGACCCGTGTGGCCCGTGGGGCTCGCCCTCTCCGTACCTCACCGGTCGGCGAACGAAAATCTATCCCGGTGAGAGTAGACATTGGTCGATGGCACGGTTATGGTTTCTCTCGTAGCCCAGAGAGACAGCAAGGCCCGGCAGACACGAACTGGCGGGAGCAGTAAGGAAGTTGCAGTACCGCAGTGGTAGTACGCAGGACGGTACGGCGGTGGAGTTCCGAAGCCAGGGTGATTGCAGGACGGCGACGGGACTGACGGCCGGACCGGGTGGTCCGCGGATCAGGGGCCGCCGAGAGCAGTGCGCAGTAACCCGTTCGGCAGCAGTTCATCACCGAGGGAAGAACGGAGGAACCGAACGCCATCAGGATCGCCCGGGCGGACGCATCGAGCCCGGGTACCGCAGGACATCGACAGTGAGGTGGTCTCCGGTCAGGCAACCGCGATCCCGGTATCCGCGACGGCAGTTCGGTCGGGGATACGGACACAGAAGGCCGGCGCAGTAGCAGGGCCGGCAGATGGTGTGGCAGTTCCTTCGGGCCCTGGCGCCGTACGGCGCCAGGGCCCGTCTACGCGTTCCCCGCAGAGGTGCATGTGACAGCGGACGACTCCTACGACCGCCTCGACGACGATGACTACCCGGCCTACACCATGGGCCGGGCCGCCGACATGCTCGGCACCACACAGGGCTTCCTCCGCGCCCTCGGCGAAGCCCGCCTCATCACCCCGCTGCGCTCGGAGGGCGGCCACCGGCGCTACTCCCGCTACCAGTTGCGGATCGCCGCCCGAGCCCGCGAACTCGTCGACCGCGGGACCCCCATCGAGGCCGCCTGCCGCATCATCATCCTCGAAGACCAGCTCGAGGAAGCCCAGCGCATCAACGCCGAGTACCGCCGCACCGCCTCCGGGCAGACGGCCGCCCTCTGAGCCTCTGCCCCCTGGCCCGCGGCGACGCGCCGGGCCGCACTCGTCCGCCGATCTCAGAAGAAGAGCGCATGATCGCCCCAGACACTCAACCGCCGGTACCCGGACGGGAACCCCGGCCCGGCCCCGACACCTGGACCGGCCCCGACACCCGGACCGGCCCCGATGGTCAAATCGGCACCGGGCCCGGCCCCGACGCTCGGCCCGGTCCTGACGCCCTGTCCGAATCCTCGCGCCCCCCGGCGGTCGACGCGTCTTCCGGCTCGACCGGCCGACTGGCCGCCGCCGTCGGCCTCGAAGGCAGCGTGGAGCGCGCGGCGGCTGCGCTGAAGCCCAGGATGCGCGGCTGGCTGCACGCCGGTGTGTTCCCGCTCGCGCTGGCCGGCGGCATCGTCCTGATCGCCGTCTCGCACTCGGCGGCGGCGGTGGCGGCCTGCTCGGTGTACGCGCTGTCGGCCTGTCTGCTGTTCGGCACCAGCGCGGTCTACCACCGCGGCACCTGGGGCCCGCGAGGCGAGGCGGTGCTGCGGCGGCTGGACCACGCGAACATCTTCCTGATCATCGCCGGCACCTACACCCCGCTGGCGGTGCTGCTGCTCCCGACGAGCCGGCAAGTGGTGCTGCTGGCCATGGTGTGGGCGGGTGCGCTGGTGGGCGTCGCCTTCCGCGTCCTGTGGATCGGGGCTCCCCGGTGGCTGTACACCCCGTGCTACATCGCGCTGGGCTGGGTGGCCGTCTTCTACCTGCCCGAGTTCGCGCGCACCGGCGGCACCGCGGTCGTGGCCCTCGTCGTCGTCGGAGGCCTGCTCTACACGGCGGGCGCGGTCGTCTACGGACTCAAGCGTCCCGACCCCTCCCCGGCATGGTTCGGCTTCCACGAGGTCTTCCACGCCCTGACCATCGCCGCCTTCACCGCGCACTACACGGCCATCCTCCTGGCGGCCACCTGACCGCGTCGACGACCGGACACCGCCGCCGTGGCCCGAGCGCCCACCGGGCGGGCCGTCCATGGCCCCGGCGGCGGAGAAGTCCGGAGCGCCCACCACTGCTCCGGCGACGGAGGAGTGCGAGGGTCCCGACCACTGCTCCGGTGACGGAGGCGTCCGAGGGTCCCGACCACTGCCCCCGCGGAGTGACGCGTGGGTCCCGCCTCCCGCTCCGGGCGGGGTCACGCGTGGCTGAGGACGACCAGCAGCGCCGTGCTCTCCGCGAGGACCTGGGCGGCGAGCGCAGCCTGCCGTACCCGCAGGACCGGGGCGGCCACGGCGACGAGGAACGCCACAGCGCCGACGCCCGTACTCCCGTCGAACAGCCGGCCCGGCAGACCGGGGGCGCACTGCTCGCCGTAGGTCAGGCACCGCCCGGCCCGATCCGAAGCCAGCGTCAGCACACCGATCGCCCCGGCTCCCGGCAGGAAGAGGAGCGCGGCCACGGCGGCCCACAGACGTGTGCGGTCCCCGGACCGGACCGGGGAAGCGGGAGCGGGGGCGGTGGTGGCCGAGATGGACGTGGAGGCCGTGCCGGGTGCGGAGGCCGTGGCGGGTGCGGAGGCCGTGGCGGGTGCGGAGGCGGATGTGTTCATGAGTCCATCCCATCCGGGCGACCGAACCCGCACAGGCGTTCGGCTACTCAGATCCCGGGTGGCGGCTACTCAGATGGCGTGCGGGTACAGCGAGATCGCAGCACGGGGCCGCGGGCCGCCGGGCCGCGGGCCGCCCCAGAGCCCGGGTGCCGTGCGGCGGCCGGATCGCGCCCCACGCCGGCCGCCGCGCCCACGCCCGCCGCTGCTCGATGTCGTCCTCCGAGCGACGACACGACGGGAGCACGACGGCGACTGCGGCCGCCAGGTCCGCCGAGACCGCCGCCCTCTGGCGAACGCGCGTAGAGGTCGGGCACCATCTCCCTGCACCGACTGCACAGCCGTTCCACAGGAAGCACGGTCGTCCGCAGGAAGGTTCACCCCATGAAGTTCCGCTCCGCACTGACCGCCCTCGCGCTCGTGGTCGCCCCCGGCGTCGCGGTCGTCGGCACCGCGACCGACGCCGTCGCCGTAAGCAAGATCAGTCACGCCACGGCCACTTCGATGTTCCGGGCGGCGGGCATCACCTGGTCCTCGTCCGGCAACTGCTCCGACCGCAACAACTCCACCTGTACGTCCTTCGAGCAGCTCAACCTGCCCACCGCACAGGGCGCGCAGACGCTGAAGCAGGCTACCGGCTGCGCCCTCAACATCACCGGCGGCACGGAGACCGGTCACGCGAGCGGCACCTACTCGCACTGGAACGGCTACAAGCTCGACTACGGCAAGAACACCTGCGTCACCAACTACATCAAGAACACCTTCACCTACATCGGCCTGCGCGGAGACGGCGCCCCGCAGTACCGCTCCGGCTCCGGCAACATCTACGCCGACGAGGGCAACCACTGGGACGTCCTGTACTACAACTGCGGCGGCTGCTGAGCGCATCGGCTGGAAGTCCGGTGCGCCACCCGGACACGGCGTTCCCGCGCGCCCCGAACGCCGCGCCACCGCACCGGACTTCCCCGAGCGAGCACCGGCCACCGGATTCCGCAGTGCTGCGGCGTGCGTCGCGCCGTGCTGCCCCGCCCCGTCACGACCCGCGCCGGGGGCGGCGGTGGCGACCTCGGGCGCAGTGCGTCCGAACCCCGCTCGCCGGCCGCCGCATCGAGCCCGCCGAGCTCCGGCACGCCGCGCCCTCAGTGGGTCAAGCGATGTTCATGTACATGAACGTCGGAAGGTGTGCGGCAGCGGCGGCGGTGTGCAGCGTCCTGGCTCTCCTTGCCACTCCGCCCGGCTGACCATGCCCTGGGCAGGGCTGACCGCTCGACAGTGAAAGTCCGACGGGTCGATCAGCGTTCACATACTTGTCACCCCGTGAGGTCCGTCCTATTCTCACGAGGGAGAAAGCGCTTTCCCGGCACTTGTTGACCGTGCCGCGGGAGGTGGCCCGCGGTATCGGCCGTGGGGCAGTCCGCGCGCCGCAACCGATCCGGCGCACGGCTGGCCAGGGCTGACCGCACCGAGATGCCGACGCGCCAGGACTCCGGGATGCGCTCCGGGGTGCGGACGCATCGCGTTCGTCGCCGTGGCCGCGGTGGCGGGCACCCTCACAGGGGCAGGCCGGGGCGCCCCACAGTCACGTACCCCGGTCGTCCCCTCGCGGCGGCGTCCCCCTGCGTCGCTTCGGTGTGCGCGTGACCCGGTCCGGTCCCGACCCCGTCGCCCGCACGGTCTTCGTGCCGCTGATGTCGCGGCGCCATCGCCCCACCGCGGCGGCACGGCATCGGCGTCACATCAGCGCCGCATCAGCACGATCGTCCCTTCCGGCTCGTGGCGAGAACGGCCTGCGCCCCGGGTCGGCAGCGGCCCGCTTCAGCACTCCGCATGGCATGAACATGGCATAGGTGTCGGACGGTGACCTCAAGTGCCCCCGCAACAGGGCACGGAGGCACGCGGCGCCCCGGTACGCGATGACGAAAGACGAGGCAAGGATGAGAAAGCCAGTCGCTCTGCGACTCTCCGCGGCACTCGGCACACTGGCCCTGGCGGCGGCGACGGGCGTGGTCCTGTCCATGCCCACCGCGTCGGCGGCCGCTGCCGGCGCGACCGGGTACGCCACCCAGAACGGCGGCACCACCGGCGGCGCCGGCGGTGCGACGGTCAAGGCCACCACGGGCACGCAGATCCACGAGGCCCTGTGCGCCCGGGCCAGCACCAGCACCCCCCTCACCATCCAGGTCGAGGGGACCGTCACCGTCGGCAACACCGCGAAGGTGTCGGGCACCGGCTGCAACACCGCCGCCGGTGTGATCGAGCTGAAGGGCATCAGCAACGTCACCCTCGTCGGCGTCGGCGGCGGAGCGGTGTTCGACCAGATCGGCATCCACATCCGCGCGTCCAGCAACATCATCGTTCAGAACGTGACCGTCCAGAACGTGAAGAAGTCGGGCTCGCCGACCTCCAACGGCGGTGACGCCATCGGCATGGAGAGCGACGTGCACAACGTCTGGGTCGACCACGCCACGCTCATCGCCTCGGGCGGCGAGTCGGAGGGCTACGACGGCCTGTTCGACATGAAGGACAGCACCCAGTACGTGACCCTGTCCTACAGCATCCTGCGCAACTCCGGCCGTGGCGGCCTCGTCGGTTCCAGCGACAGCGACCTCGCCAACGGTCCGGTCACCTTCCACCACAACCGTTACGAGAACATCGACTCCCGCACGCCCCTGCTGCGCGGCGCCACCGCCCACATCTACAACAACCACTACGTGAGCCTGAACGAATCGGGCATCAACCCCCGGGCCGGCGGCAAGGCGAAGGTCGACAACAACTACTTCGAGGACTCCAAGGACGTCCTCGGCACCTTCTACACCGACCTGCCCGGGTACTGGCAGGTCAGCGGAAACATCTTCGACAACGTGACCTGGTCGGAGCCGGGCGAGGACAACAACCCCGCCGGACCGAACCCGACGTCGAACACGACCGTCAGCATCCCCTACTCCTACAGTCTCGACGCCGCGTCCTGCGTGCCGTCGATCGTGGCCGCGACGGCGGGCGCCAACACCGGCCTGAAGGTGTCCGACGGCAACTGCGCGGCGACCACGCCCACCGCGACCGCCACGGCGACTTCATCGCCGACCGCCACCGCCACTGCCACGCCGACCGCCACCGCGACCTCGACGCCGGGTGGGACCAACCTGAGCATCGGCGCCGACTCCGACGGCTCCAGCAAGGCCTCCGGCACGAGCTACGGCAACGTCCGTGACGGCGACACGAGCACCTACTGGTCACCGGCCGGCTCCACCGGCTCCATCTCGATCAAGTGGGGCTCGGCGACCACCGTCTCCAAGATCAACATCAAGGAGGCCTCCGGCGCCTCCGGCAACATCGGTTCCTGGCGGGTGCTCAACGCCGACACCGGCGCTGTGCTGACCTCGGGCAGCGGAGCGGGGGTCATCGCCTTCACGTCCACCTCGCTGAAGAAGATCACCTTCGAGATCACGGGCTCCGGCGCCACCCCGAAGGTGGCCGAGTTCGAGACCTACGCGTAGGAGTTGCCGGCCGCTCACTTCTCCTCGTCCGATCGTCTCGGCGGATGGGGCTCGGGCCGGCCTGAGAGCCGAGGGCTGACAGCTGAGGGGCCGAGGGCTGGGATCGGGATTGCGATTGGGGGTCGGGGGCGGGTTCGGGTTCGGGGTCGAGGTCGGGGAGCGCACGGTGATCTGCCGGACGCGGAGCAGGAACGGCTGCCGGCGTTCCCGCCCCCGCCCCGTCTCCTGCCCTCCCGTTCCCGCCCCCGCCCCGTCTCCTGCCCTCCCGTTCCCGCCCCAGCCCCGTCTCCTGCCCTCCCGTTCCCGCCCCCGCCCCGTCTCCTGCCCTCCCGTTCCCGCCCCAGCCCCGTCTCCTGCCCTCCCGTTCCCGCCCCCGCCCCGTCTCCTGCCCTCCCGTTCCCGCCCCCGCCCCGTCTCCTGCCCTCCCGTTCCCGCCCC